>JBDKJZ010000420.1:0-5428 GCA_039796375.1 Pseudomonadota bacterium | reverse complement strand
TGGGATCGACCCTATGAAGCCGAGATGGTCAAGTGGGGCACGGCCCTGCACGACCAGTTCATGATGCCCTACTACGTGGTGCAAGACCTGAAGGGTGTGTTGGGTGACCTCGCGGGCTGGGGTTATCCCGTCGATTTCAGGTGGTTCGCGCCCCACTATGAGTTTCGTTTCCCCCGATACGGTGAGGTGAACCTGGACACGGTGCATCTGGAGGTCCGTGGTGCGCTCGAGCCCTGGCATGTGCTAGGTGAGGAGTCGACCGCGGGCGGCCAATCTCGCTACGTGGACTCCTCGCTTGAGCGCATGCAGGTGCGGCTGCAGGGTTGGCAAGAAGAGCGTTATCGTCTGGTCTGCAACGGCTGGGTAGTGCCGCTCAAACACACGAGCACTAACGGTGAGGTGATAGGCGGAGTGCGCTATCGCGCGTGGCAGCCCCCATCGGCACTACACCCGAACATCAAGACGCACGACCCTCTGCACTTCGATATTTATGACACCTGGTCAGGACGCAGCTTGGCGGGGTGCACCTATCACGTGTCGCACCCCGGTGGGCGTGCCAATGAAGCTCGACCCGTCAACGCCGTGGCCGCAGAGAGCCGCCGCCTGGCCCGATTTGAACAACGTGGTCACCAAGCCGGGGCCTTTGAGCCTCGGACCGCACCCATCCACCCCCATTTCCCGCACACCCTCGACCTTCGGTGGGCGAGCGCGGTGGACTCTCAGCGCTAACTGCGAAAGACTCCGCAGGCTCGATGTCGCTTCATCCCCCGGCTATGCAGTTTCAATCGCAGGGGACGCCTGCGGCTCCGGAGCCCGCGGTCCTTCGACCTCCTGAAGGGCCGCTGGTCGTCCCGGCTCCGTCGATGGGGTATAGCGAGTACTTCGACGCGGCTTCTGCGATTCGCCCCCCGCAACAGGCCCTGCACGAGTTTCTCACGGAGACTCCGGCGGCCGAGCTCATGAAGCTACGCCGCGTCGTACGGCAGCGCATCAATGAGCAAGAGGTCACGTTCAATATCCTCGGTGTTCCTGAAGGCACGAATCGACCCTGGACGTTAGATCTGCTGCCCTGCGTCGTCGATCCGGATGAGTGGGCGGAGCTTGGGCGCGGTCTGCGCCAGCGAGCCCGCGTGTTGAGTTTGATGGTCGCTGATTTGTTCGGAGCCCAGACTCTGTTGCGCGAAGGGGTTCTCCCTCCGGAGGTCGTGTTCTCGAGCCCCGGTTATTTGCGAGCGTGTCATGGATTCCGCCCGGCGGGTGGTTTCTTGCTGCATCTGTATGCCGCCGATTTGGGGCGTGGCCCAGATGGTCGCTTCGTCGTGTTTTCTGACAGGACGGCGGCCCCCACGGGGTCTGGCTACGCGCTTGAAAACCGCTTGGTCTTGGGCAGCACGCTCTCCGAGCTGTTCAACGACTACGGCGTTGAGCGTCTGAGAAACTATTTCGAGACCGTCAAGCGCTGCGTCGAAGAGGTCGCGCCAGGCGCCGCCAATGAGCCGCGCGTCGTCGTCCTCAGCCCGGGCATCCACGACGAGAGCTCGTTTGAGCATGCTTACCTTGCGCGCTACCTCGGGTACGAGCTGGTCGAGGGGCGGGACCTGACCGTTCGCGATCGCGTCGTCTACATGAAGACGCTCTCTGGCTTGCGGCGCGTCGATGTGATCGTACGCCGGATCGGGGACATGTGGTGCGATCCCCTTTACCTGCGTGAAGACTCGCATTCCGGTGTGCCTGGCTTGGTCACGGCAGCCGCTGCTGGCAATGTCGCGATTATCAACCCCCTGGGCATGGGGCTAGGTGAGACTCCAGCGCTGAAGCCCTACCTGCCTGCTGTAGCTCGGCATCTGCTGGGTGAAGAGCTTCAGCTCTCATCGGTGGAGAGTTTCTGGTGCGGGAGCCCGAGCTCGCTTCGCTTCGTGCTTGAGCATCTAGATCAGCTGGTCATCAAACCCGCTTTTGAAGAGCGCAAGGGCGATGTGCTGCGTCCCGCGCTGATGAGCTCGCAAGAGAAGGCTGAGCTGCGACAGCAGCTGCAGCGCTCACCCGGGCGTTACCTCGCCGAACGCTGGCCGGAGCTGAGTACGCTGCCGTACTTTGACGCGGGCAAGGTGCAGCATGGGACGCTCGCAGTTCGCACCTTTCTGTGCCGCGATGGTGAGGACTATCAGGTGATGCCCGGTGGGCTCGCGCGGGTGAACGCCGCGCCCGATGGGTTGTTCTTGTCGCTCAGCGGCGATCGGGCGAGCAAGGATATTTGGCTCCCGACTCATGAGCACTTGCCGGGTCGAGCGCCGCCCCGCATGCCCGACGGGCGCGTTGAGCTGCGCCGAGGCGGCGTTGACCTCCCAAGTCGTTTGCTCGACGATCTTTACTGGCTGGGCCGCTACCTGGAGCGCTGCGACATGACAGCGCGTCTATTGCGGGCGGCGAACGATCGCATGGGCTTTGAGGCGGGAGTGGACGCTCCTGCGGCCCTATCGGCGATCGTGCGGGCGTTGCAGGCGGTCGAGGTCTTACCCGCGACAGGGAAGCCCCAGGATGAAGCCACGCGCCAGGCACTACTGCGTGGGGCCATTTCGGCGGCCGACAACCCCGGTAGTCTGCGTAACCTCTGTTCGCGTATTCATGAGCTGACCATCAACGTGCGCAGCCGGCTCTCGCGGGATGCTTGGCACGTGTTTCGGAAGCTCGGCTCTGCCGTTCCCCAGCGGGAGCTGCTCGGCGAAGCGGCGATCGAGGTGCTCGACGAGGTGTTGATGACCCTGAGCGCAGCGACGGGCACGACCTTCGACAACATGGTGCGCGGTCACACCTGGTTGTTCTTGGATCTTGGGCGACGGATTGAGCGGGCCTCACTGACGGTGGCTGTCGTTTCTGCGATGCTCGCGCCCGGCGCCTCGCGTGTTCACATGGAGATCTTGCTAGAGATAGCCGATAGCTTGCTCACTTATCGCGCCCGCTACCTGAGTCGCCTGCAGGCCGCTCCGGTGGTTGACCTACTGCTCACGGACGACTCGAACCCCCGCTCGGTGGCTTTTCAGCTGACCGCGCTTCGGCAGCATATTCATGAGCTGCCGAAGCTGGGGGGCGTGGTGCGTAGCCGCGCTGAGCGCCGCGTGATCGAGCTAGACAGCCTGATCTTGACGGCAGACATTGACGCGGCCTGCGCCGGTGAAGGCGAGGGGCTGCGCCGCTTGCTGGAAGCGACCGCCGAGCTGCTCTGGCACTTATCTGACGACGTGACTCAGACCTGGTTCTCCCACGCGACGGCCGCTCGCGCGGTGGCCGCGCCGGTTTGGGTGAATGAGGAGCTGGAGATCCCCGAGTGACCAGCTACAAGATCCGCCACACGACGCGCTACGACTACGAGGTGCCGGTGCTCCACGCTCAGCACCTCGCCCATTTGCGGCCACGCGTTCTGCCCTTTCAGCGGGTGGGCAGCAGCGAGGTCAGGGTCGCGCCTGTTGCCCGCGGGGCGCTGCGCAGCAGCGACTACTTCGGCAACGACTGCGACACGATTGAGCTGCTTGAGCCGCACGATGCGCTGGAAGTCACCGCGCTGAGTCGGGTGACGCTGGCGCCTCGCGGGGTCGATTTGACCCAGGCTGTCACGCCTTGGGAAGACTGCGTCGCGCTTCTTCGCCAGGGTCCGCAACATTTTGCGGTGATCGAGTACGCCGTCGATTCGCCTCTGGTGCGCGCTCATACGATGTTTCGTTCGTACTCGCAGGGCGTGTTCGCGCCACGGCGTCCTTTGGGGGAGGTGATAGCTGAGCTGAATCACCGCATTTTTACTGATTTCAAGTATGAGCCCTCGGCGACCGACATCAGCACGCCCCTGGCGCAAGTCATGCGCGAGCGGAGCGGCGTGTGCCAAGACTTCGCCCATGTGGCCATCGCGTGTCTGCGCTCGTTCGGCATTCCGGCGCGCTATGTGTCCGGCTATTTGGAGACGGTTCCTCCGCCTGGGCAAGTCCGGCTAGTCGGCGCCGACGCGTCCCACGCCTGGGCCGCCGCATACATTCCAGAGCTGGGTTTCGTGGACTTTGATCCGACAAATGACCTGCTGCCGGACCAGCGTCACATCACCGTTGCTTGGGGCCGCGACTTCAGCGACGTCAGTCCGTTGAAGGGTGTCGTGCTCGGCGGCGGCGGTCAGCGCCTGACAGTGGGCGTCGATGTTGAACCGCTGACGGATTCCAGCAGCGCACTCAGTTAGTCAGTCTGAGTTGCGCGTTGGCGCTCGGCCCGCGATGGAGTCGCGGGCTGCCGCGTGGCACCGCACCGTGTTAGAGGGCTGCCGCGTGGCACCGCACCGTACGCCGGCGGCGGCTCACAGCTCCGCAGGCCGGCTTCTTAGGCAGCTCAGTCAGCCCAATCGCCCAGCGCCCCTGGCTGCGGCATTTTTTCGCACTCAAGCCGCTGCCTTGCGGACCTCGGTCGCTATTTGCTAGGTGCTGCCGGCCGGCATTCAAGACGAAGGAGTCGAACCATGTCTAAAGAGATAATGAGAACCCCAAGAAGCCCTTCGCGACCCCAGTGGACGCGACCCCGCCGAGCGCGTCCGTGTCCCGCGAGCTCTTCATTACGTGGTCGAATCGGGTGACGTATTGTTCACTCTCGGCCTGCTAGTGCTCGCGATATAGTAGCCTGATGCTGCGTGGGGATGGTCCCTAGCCTTCACGACCGCTCGATCCCTTCGGGTCTCCGCTAATGTCCATGATGCAGGGGTCTACTTTCGCGCGGTATTCGTGGGTTGGGTGCTAGGGACTGCTATTTCTGGTGCTGGAATATGCGCTACGCCTGGGCGACGGGCTCAGGTGAGGTGGCTAGGTTTCTAGTCACCCCAGCCGCCGAGCGGATGGCCACCTGAGCTAGGCGCGGGTGTGGCGAACGGGGGTAGACCGACCCGAACACTTCAAGTAGCTTTGACTGCGGAATGTTTGCTCGGTCACGCCAGCGTGGAGCAGCGCTGCTCACGCTACTGGCGATCTGGGCGACACAGCTGCTCCCGCTCTTGCACCAGCTGGGCCATCGGTTCGATCACGTGCACGGCCCACACGGGCAGCTGCACTACTTCCCCGACGACATAGTCACCACCCAGGCAGCCGAGGATTGGCACCAACACGGAGGCGGTGCGGCGCACCATCACGCGCAGTCCGAAGGTGGGGAGGCCACCCCTGAGTCAGACGCCGAACCAGGAGACCCGCGTCCTACGCAGCCGAGCGATCACGGCGCTGGGTCGCTGGAACACTTCCAAGCGACTTGGATCGCCTCATTCGAGGCCCCTGAGCTGATACTCGGAGCCGCGCGATTACTTCAGTACTTGGCGCCGGTCGAGCAGCTCTCCTTGTGCGCGCGGCGGGTCGTCGAGTCGCCGCGCGTGCGAGGTCCGCCGCGAACGGGCGGAAACCTCCAATAACTCTCT
>JBDKJZ010000419.1:0-5431 GCA_039796375.1 Pseudomonadota bacterium | reverse complement strand
ATCCCATTCGGCACCGGCATTGCTCCTTCGAGGACGGGACTGCCAGGAACTATTGCGCCGCCAATCCAGTCGACCTGCTCGTAGCCGGTTTGGGCGGCGCAGAAGTCCTTGTACAGCGCATTGAGCTCGCTCGATAACTTGATTCGACCGTCAATGACTTCGGCCTCAAGCGCGGGGTACGCGAAGCCCTCGAAAGCCAATTCTTCGCTGTACATACCTACCCCTTCCGGATACCTCTTGGTCGGATCGCGAAAAGGCGGAATCGGTGGCGCTTCCCCGAGTTCAATGCCCCCGTGACCCGAAGCGTCCAAAACGATGCGCAGCCGATCGCTCCCAGAAGGGAACTGGTAAGCTTCGACGTAGCCATCCCATGAGCCCTCGAAGCTTGAAAGACTGAGTTCAACGCTGTCTACTTGGTCGTCACCGAGATTCACGGGTTCGACAGAGCCGGATGAGCAAGACGCGAGCACAATAATGGAGGACAGATAGGCGATAGATGATTTCATGGTTTGGTAACTCCCTTTCCATTATGGGTCTCCGGGGGCGACCCAATCTGTTCACTCGCCGGATCACTTTTATCACTACCGCCGGGCGCAGCTGCACCGCAGGCCTCGCGCACGCGTGCCCCGTAGACGCTGTTCGGAAAACGTCGAAAAAAACTAGCGGCGGCTTGGCTAGCGGCTTCGGCCCCGTCCCTTTGGCACGTCGCGGTCGTGCGAGCCGCTAGCCGCTCTTCCATGAACTTCCCTTTGGGGACCTTTTGGTCGAGCTCGCCCAACAAAACGAGCGCAAACCGCGGGTCGCCCATACGCAGTACCCGTTCGACTCGGCGTAGCAGGCCGAGCTCGACTTCGGCCGGCGAGACTGACGCGCTGCTGGACGGTTCAGCGTCGAGGGACCGCTGCTTTCTACCCTCGGGAGCAAGAACCGGCGGCGGCTCTTGCGGAGACGGCCGATCGGCAGGCGGAGTCTCAACATGGGTCGGCGACGCTGGTGCGACGGGCACCACGGCAGGCAACACGGTGACGTGCACTCGCGACTGCCCCTCGCGCAGGCCCAGGGCGTAACCCCCAACCCCTGCCCCTCCAAGCGCTAAACCCAAAGTCAACGCGCCGCGCCAGCTCCAGGTGCTCTGCACGCGCTCCACAGCTTCACGCCCAGCTTCCAACCACGACCCCTGAAGGCTCGCCGTCTGAACCAACGCGCCCGCACTGATAGCCGCGAGCGTTGTTGCCTGGATCCGCGCTTGGCTCGCAGCGCTCGGCGAGTACGCACGTCGAGTGCGCTGCAGTATCTCGTCTTCGAGCTCATCTAGTCTATTCATGGGGACTCCAAGCGCCCAGAGAGCGCAGTGCGAAACTCAGCGCGTGCGCGCCGCAGGCGAGTGTAGGCAGTGTTGAGCGGCACCTCGAGCGCCTCGGCTATCTCGGGAACCGAGAGGCCTTCCAACATTCCGAGCACGAACACCTCGCGCTTGCGGTGGTCGAGAGTTTGCACGAAGGCGTCCACAAAACGCGCCGCCTGCGCGTCCTGCAGGTGCTCCTGAGGCCCGGCTTCAACCGCTTGCGCTTCGCCCTCTTCCGACGCCGCGCTGGGTTTTCGCTGCGCTGTGCGCCGGTAACGATAAGCCACGCGCCTCACGATGCCGAAAATCCAGGAACGCATCGAGACCACTTGCTCGAAAGTGTGCAGCCGGCGGTGTAGCGTCACAAAAACATCTTGAGCCGCGTCGTCCAGCTGCGCGTTCGCCACACCCAAACCCCGCAGGCAGCGCCAGACGAACAAGAAATGCTCCGCGTAGAGGGCCTCAAACCCCTCAGCTTCGACGGATCTGCGGCTGATCGGGGCAGCTGGGTTAACAGTGGTGAGCAACACGGGACCTCTCTGGAACTGCAGTCTCTGCGAGTGGCGCTTTCCGTTCACTCCAAACTGAGTTCGAGGCCCAGCGACAACCGACCGGAGATGGCGACGGGCCGGTAGACCAACACTTCGTCGAGCACGAACGTGGGGCGGATCTGGGGAGCAACTAGCCCCACTTGGCTAACTATCGAGAGTCCGCCTTCGAACGGAAAACTGGCACCCACGTCCGCCCGGGGTGCCCACCACAGGGCTCCGCCGCTCTGTGGGTTCTCGATCCCAACGCCGGTGCCTGAGAGCCGGCCCAGCTCTGCCCCACCGCAAAGCCACGCAGTCGCGGAGCCGAGGGGGCGCTGGAGGCAGGCCAACAGCCCCCCGTTCGTCAACACGAAGTCGGCGGCCTGGCCAGCCCCCTGCTCGTGTGAGTTCACCAGCACCTCTCCGAACGCCATGAGCCGCAGGGAGCCGTAGGTCGCCGCGCCCACCGCCATCGCGCCGAAGCCAAGTGATGGGAAAGCGCCAAGGTCCCCTACCCCGGCGAGCGCCAGTGACCCACGCAGCTGCTGCCCGGGGGGCGCGTCGCGCAGCGCCTTGGGTTGCGGCTGCGGCGAGCCCTCCGGCGGGTCGCCGCCCGGCGGTGGCTCATCGGTCGATGGCTCATTTTCCATCGGCTCAGCCGCTTCGTGCGAATTCACAACCATCGCCAGCGCGACGGCAGCCGCCGAAGCCACCTCATCGCAGCTCTTGCCGTCGAGGATTCTTTCAGCGCGTTCACCGGTCGCGCGAGCCACGGTGTTGAGCTGCAGCCGCCACTTGCCGTCGCGGTCGGTGATCCACACCTCGAAATCTATAGCTTCGACCGTCGCGAGGGGTCGACCGAGGAGGCGTTCGGCTTCCTCGACGACGACGCCTGAGTCGGTGCAACCTGGCGGAGCGACCCAGCGAACCTCCGCCGCCAGCAAAGCGGGGGTAGCCAGGAGCCCGCACACCAAAACCGAGCCCACGACGCGCAGCTTCATTGCTGCGTCACCTGTAGCGGAATCCGCGCGCTTCGCCAAGCTTGAGCGCAGGGGCGAACCTTCGCCCCTTGCCGTAGCGCCTGACCGCGCTTCGCCACGACCGCAGACTCACGCTCAAACGTGCGCGGAGTAGATCTTGTCCGGATCTACGCCCAGCTCTTTATACGCCTGGGTCACGACCGACGCCTCAAGCTGGCCATCTTGGCGCAGCGCGTCCAAAGCCGCCAACGCGATGCACTCAGCGTCCACCTCGAAGTGTCGGCGCAGCGCTTCACGCGTATCGCTCATTCCGAAGCCGTCACACCCGAGGGCTACATAGCGCTGCGGGACCCAGCGCGTGATCTGATCTTGAACCAGCGTCATGTAGTCACTGGCCGCAATCACGGGACCCTGGCTGCCTTGGAGCATCTTCGTGACGTAGGGCACCTTCGGAGTGGCCTCAGGGTGCAGGCGATTGTGGCGTTCGCATTCCAGCGCCTCGCGCCGCAGCAGCTGGTAGCTAGTCAAGCCCCAGATGTCGGAAGTGACGCCGTACTTCTCTTCCAAGATCTCTGCGGCGCGGAGTACCTGGAGCATGATGCTGCCCCCACCGAACAACTGGACGTGGTTCTTCTGGGGCTTCTCGGCGGCCTTGAACTTGTACATGCCCTGCAAAATGCCCGCTTCAGCGCCTTCGGGCATGGGCGGCATGCGGTAATTCTCGTTCTGCAAAACGATGTAGTAGTAGATATTCTCGCGCTCGTCGTACATCCGGCGCAGGCCGTCTTTGATGATCACCGCGAGCTCGAAGGCGTACGTCACGTCGTAGGCCACGATGGACGGGTAGGTCGCCGCCAAGAGCAAGCTGTGACCGTCTTCGTGCTGAAGCCCTTCACCGTTCAGGGTGGTGCGCCCTGCGGTGCCCCCTAACAAGAAGCCGCGCCCCATCGCGTCACAGCACGCCCACATTTGGTCGCCAGTGCGCTGGAAACCAAACATCGAGTAAAAAATATAGAACGGGATCATCGGCTCGCCGAGCGTCGAGTACGACGTGGCGGCGGCGGTAAACGAAGCCATGGATCCCGCTTCGTTGATCCCCTCTTCAAGGACCTGGCCGTTCTTGGCCTCGCGGTAATAGAGCAGGCGACCTGCGCGTTTGTCCGCCGGTTCATACAGCTGGCCATGCGCCGAATAGATGCCAACATCACCGAACAGCGAGTCGAGCCCGAACGTGCGCGCTTCATCGGGTATGATTGGCACCACGCGCTGGCCTATGCTCTTGTCTTTGATGAGTTTTGACAGTAGGCGGGCGAACACCATCGTCGTCGACGCTTCGCCCTTGGCCATGCCGCCAGTGAACTCGTCGTAGAACTCGGGCTTCGGCAGATTGAGCGGGACCTGCACCTTGGCGCGGCGCACCGGGATGAAGCCCCCGAGCGCTCGACGACGCTCAAACATGTACTGCATCTCTTCGCTCTCACGAGCGGGCCGGTAAAAGGGCACGTCGGCGAGCTGGTCGTCAGACACCGGCAGCTGCAAGAGGTCACGGAACTTCTTCAAGTCTTCCGTATCCATCTTCTTCTTTTGATGGGAGACGTTGCTGCCTTCGAAACTGGGCCCGAGTGTCCAGCCCTTCACGGTGTGGGCTAGAATGACGGTCGGGCGTCCCGTCGTTTTCACAGCCGCATCGTACGCTGCATAGACCTTCTGATAGCTGTGCCCACCGCGACGCAGCTTCGTCAGCTGTTCGTCGCTCAGGTGACTCACGAGGGCCGCGAGGCGCGGATCGGTACCGAAGAAATTTTCGCGGATGTAGGCGCCATCACTGGTGGTGTATTTCTGGAAGGAGCCATCGACGACTTCGTTCATCCGGCGCCGGAGGCAACCTTCGTGATCTTTTGCCAAGAGCTCATCCCACTCTGGACCCCAAATCACCTTGATGACGTTCCAGCCCGCGCCGCGGAACTGCCCCTCCAGCTCTTGGACGATCTTTCCGTTGCCACGGACCGGGCCATCTAGACGCTGCAAATTGCAGTTGATCACGAACACTAAGTTATCGAGCCCTTCGCGGGCGGCGATGCTCAACGCTCCAAGGCTCTCGGGTTCATCACACTCGCCATCACCTAAAAACGCCCAAACGCGCGAACCGCTGGTGTCCGTGATCCCGCGGTTGTGCGCGTAGCGAAGGAAACGCGCCTGGTAGATCGCGCTCAGCGGGCCGATACCCATGCTGACCGTCGGGAACTGCCAAAAGTCCGGCATCAGGCGCGGGTGCGGATAAGAAGACAGCCCGGGGTTCGGCCCTGATTCACGCCGAAAATGGTCCAGTTGCTCGGCTTCCAAGCGGCCTTCCACAAACGCACGCGAATAAACGCCAGGCGACGCGTGGCCCTGGTAGTAAATCATGTCGCCGTGACCGTCCGCCCCCGGACCGCGGAAGAAGTGATTAAAACCCACTTCATACAAGCTGGCGCTGGACGCGTAGGTAGCCAAGTGGCCCCCGATGCCATCGAATTTCTTGTTGGCCCGCTGGACCATGGCCATCGCGTTCCAGCGGATAATCCGGCGGATCCGCC
>JBDKJZ010000418.1:0-5438 GCA_039796375.1 Pseudomonadota bacterium | reverse complement strand
GTGTTCGACGACGAGTTGTTCCTTGAGTTCGCCGGCGAGGAGTCGCGCTTGGTTTGCGGCACAGTCAACAACGCGCAGGTGTGCCACCCCGCGCCGCAAGCCCAACCGATGCTGAACAACTCCCTGTTCAATTACCCAAATATCGCCGGCTACAAGACCGGCGGGGGCGGCGGCAAGTGTCAAGACTTGCAGCAGTACGCCAACACGCCCAGCTGCCCCACTGGAGGTTGCATGTCCGTGCAAACGACACGCATCGGTCGCCCCTTGATCGTGACTGAATTGCAACCCGAGTCGTTAAGCGGTTTCCGTTGGTCGGACAGCTACAACCTGCAGGATTGGAGCTTCCGTCAGATCTTCACGCCCGACCTCCGCGGCGACAGTGACGTGCAAGCCGGCTCCACCGCGGACTTCGGCATCGACGGCGTGACCGACCTGCACGCGGTCTCGGCTTCGCTGACGGCGGGGGCGTCATTCAAGATCTGCAACTGGGCGACCGATCCTGAAGGCGGCGCTGTCGACCAATCGACCTGCACCAGCTATCTGCTGCCCGGTTTGGCCGCAAGTCCGCGCGTGTTGCCCGTAACACGACTGAAGATGGTTCAAGTGTCGTCGCTCTACGCCGATGCCGACTACCTCCTGGGTCAGCTCGACGGCGACGAGCTGCGACTGCAACTCTGGCGCGTGGGCCAACGGGAATAGGCACCGCGCGGCTACTGCCCTGTTCGTAGGTTGGAGAGTTCCATTCGGGGGGTTGAGGGGTGTGAGCGGAGTGGCTAAACGGGAATGTCGTGGTGTTCCTTCATATCGAACGAACCCAGCCTCGTACTGAGCTAGCTCCCACCCGAGACCGTTCCGTCCTAAGGGCACGTCCCCGCTTGCCGCCAGCCGGCTGTCTCCGCGGCGAGAGCTTCGAGCCGGGCTAGGTCGCTCGGGTGGCTCGAACGATAGCGGACTTCGGCCGCTCGAATAGCCGCCAGGTGAACGTCCATCGACTGGGTCGTGAGTGGGGTACCAAAGCCGCCTGGGGCGGGCGCCGGAGCTGCGCCGAGCACTCGGTCGAGGACCTGGTCTCCGAGGGCCGCGGTGTAGTGCGAGGTCTCCCAGTAGTTGCGCATGGGGCGGGGGTCGTCTTTGGCCGGAACGGCCTCCTCCGTAGTGTCGGAGTCAAATACTGCGAAGTCGAACAGGGGGAACGGTGAAACACCATGCTGATGAGCGACTTCTTCATTGAGCACAGCCAACTGCCGCTTCCACTCTTCGAAGTGCGGCCATAATCCGACGAGGCGCATCGCTTCGTAGAGCCGAGCGTGTGCAGGCGAGGTGAGGAGCCGGAGCTTCACTTTGCGCTCGTGGGCGAGGTTGAGGAGGCTACGGTACGCGTCGAAGGTCGAGACGCCGTCCGAGCGGGTGAAGGTGTAGCGTCGGCAGGGCTTCGGGAACCAAGTCCCGAAGGAGCCCATGTAGCCACGCTCGGCGAACTCGAACGCGGACTGATACCCCCCGATCTTGGTGATGAAGCGTGCGTTGTGGGTCTTCTCCCGCATTCCGTTCTCTAGGTAGAGGTCGTCTGCTGAGCCTCGGATGTTGCTCCACAGCGTGCGGAGGGTCGCCCGCGTGCCCTCCAGCGAAAGCAACGTCGTGGCCGCGTCGGCGAGGACCGGTACGGGCGTCGATGCGCCCGTCGGACTCGCCGCGAGCCGGCTGTCGCGAAAATCGCTGCCGACCGGGACCCCGCCGTTGAACATCATTAGGTCAAGCCCCACAACGGCCTCTTCCAGCGGGCCGCTGGCGACCGCGTGCTGAAAGTACCGGAACGTCTCGTAGGTGTTGGTGAAGTGCAGGCATGCGTTGAACGTCGGCGTCACCGTGAAGCCTGCGTGCGTCGGGTCGAGGCCAAAACAGGTGCGAGAGCTCCCGAGTAACACGGCCCTCGGCGCTAGCCGCGTGATAGCGTGTGCTTTCCACAGGCGGAGCGATCCGTGGACGTCACTCTTGATCGCGTTGAGGCCGCTGACTGCAGCGGAGCCGTAGACGAGGTAGGGGTCGACAAGCCGATTCAACAGGACGGTGCCCGCGACGAGCGACGCGGTGAACATGCCGACGTTGCGGAGGTATCGGCTCGGGGTCATCGTTGGTTTCAAAGCATTAGGGCTCAAGAGTTGCGCTCCGAAGGGTGCTCTCAGAATTGGAAGTACAGGAACTCCGTGACACGAGTCAGGCTGAGCAGGCTGAGCAGGAACACGAAGGCCGTGAGGACGGCCCAAGTGTTCGAGGGCCGCCAGTGCCACCAGCGCAAACAGGTGGGTCGCTCCACCAAGCCGTCGTGGTCTAGAGCTGGCTTGTAGTGAGCCAGGATCTCTTGCGTGTTAGGTAACGCCCACACTGCGACCAGAAGCCCCGCAATCACTGGGGGCTCCCACAGCGGGTTGAAGCCCGGGAGCGGTGTAACCCACGCGCTACCATCCACCCCGATCTTGGCCAGCATTGTCGAGTAGAGCAGCGGGATCTCGACGCCATTGAGGCCCATCATGCCTGCGAGTATGGCCAACGCTGCGGACGGGTTGTCCGCGCGGAAAAAGACCCACCCCACGACTACAGCGAGGAAGGTGAGCGCTCTGGCGGCCGCCCTCCCGGCTCGTGAGGTGGCCGACATCCCGAGCGCCTCCCAAGCGTGGTTGATGCAGAGGTAAGTCCCGTGAAGCGCGCCCCAGATCACATAGGTCCAGCCCGCGCCATGCCAGAGCCCGCCTAGCAGCATCGTCGACAGCAAGTTCACATACCGTCGCACCCCTCCGTGCCGATTGCCACCGAGCGGTATGTACAAGTACATGCGAAGGAAACGAGACAGCGTGATATGCCAGGTTCGCCAGAACTCCACGATACTGCGGGACTTATACGGCGAGTGGAAGTTAAGCGGGAGCGCGATCCCGAAGAGATGTCCGATCCCGATGGCCATGTCCGAGTAGCCCGAGAAGTCGAAGTAGAGCTGGAAGGAGTAAGACAGCGCGCCGCCCCACGCGCTCAGGAGCGTGGGTTCACTCCCTTCCGCAGCCGCATGGAACACTGGGCTGGCCCATCCTGAGACTCCATCGGCGATGATCGCCTTCTTGAACAGACCGATAGCAAGCAAGGTGAGGCCGACGGCCCATCGGGTCGCATCCGGCCGATAGACTCTCGGCTCATCGAACTGCGGCAGGATCTCGGCATGGTGCACGATGGGGCCGGCGATTAGCTGCGGGAAGAAGACCACGAAGAGACAAAAGTTCGTGAAACGGAGCTCTCTCGCAGCTCCGCGGTGGGAGTCGACGAGGAAGGCGATCTTCTGAAAGGTGAAGAAGGAGATCCCAAGCGGCAACACCACATGGGGCACGGCCCAGCCTAGCCCAGTGACCGAGTTGACGTTGTCGATGAAGAAAGCCGCGTACTTGTAGTAGGCGAGGAGCCCCAGGTTCAGTGCGAGCCCGAAGAGTAGCCACTGCTTTCCGCGCTCAGGGCGGCCCTCCTGACGCGCTTGCCAGGAGGCCGATAGACGGAGCCCCAACAAGAAGTTGGCCGAAAGCGACAAGACCACCAGCACGAGGTAGATGGGATTCCACCACGCGTAGTAGAACAGCGACGCCGCCACCAACCAGCCGATCGCGGCGCGCACCCACCCTCGGCTGCCGATCGCGAAGAACACCGCCGCGGTGATCGGCAAGAAGCCCAGCAGGAACTCGTAGCTGTTGAAGAGCACCGCTACTTGTTGCCCGCTTACCTGCCCCGGATCAAGGAAATGACCGGTCCCGGTCTCTCGCCCAGACCGACTCCGCAGGCCACCCCCGCGAATCGCGCTTCGGAACTTTCCGGACAGTCGCCCAGAGTGTTAGCGTCAGCCATGATTTCTAAATCTGGGGCCCTGAAGAAAGCACCTACTCGCGCTATTGGACATGCGCTCTTGCTGCTCCCGGCCTTGTTGTCCACTAGCTGCGGCGGTAGCGCCCCGAGTCCGCAGGCGAGCCGCGCCCCCGCAACTCAGAGCGCTCCCGTCCCATCCTCAGCTGCACCTGTGGCAGCGGCCCCACCCGTTGAACCCCCGATTGCTGAGCTCGCCTGGGGAGAGCAGAAGGCGGCGCTCCTCGACGAGGTGCCTGGCAGCGTCGTTGAGCGACTCAACGTTGGCGGAGCAGATTGGTATCGCGTCCGCCCGCCGAGCAACTGGCGCAGCGCCGCCGACGAACGGATCGCACAGCTACGTCCGAGTAGCGCGAGTGACGCTGACCAACAGCGCTGGCACCCGCCGTCCGAACCTCAGGACTCCTGGGTATCGCTAGCTGGGCGCCCCGGTTTCGTTGAGACCGCGAACAATGATCTGTGGGTTTCCGTAGCCCACGGCGCAACCGAAACTCAGCTGCGGCTCACCGTAGCCTTTGCAGCAACCTCCGACTCCCCCGGTGCGATCTTGCCAGTCGCCTTCGAAGCCAAAGGGACTGCGCTGACCGGGGCTAAGGCTCACCAGACTTTAGCGCGCGCCTTGAGCGACCACCTACTCACCCGGCGTGAGCTCCCAATCGCCGAGTTCGCGCTAGACCGATTGGCTGGGCTAACCAAAACTGCGCGCCCTGAGCTCCCTGACTCGGCGCAGCGTTCGGGTGACTGGGCGTCACTCATGGACCTCACCACCGGCGCGAAAAGTGTGCGAGCTGCCCTGCAAAGCCGCTCGAAGCTGCGCTCGAACATCGATCAGTTTCGTCCCAGCTTGCCGCTCGCTAGCTTACCGCAGCCGAGCATTCCGAAACATCCGTGGCCGCAGATGCTCGCAATGTTGAAGACGCCGGTTCCAACCGAATCGCTTGCGGCCGCGGCACCCGCCGACTTCTACTTCGTGCGCGCCGCGAACATCCAGGCGTTGTTCGACATTCTCGCCGAGGTCGACGCTTGGGGAACGCCGCTCGCTGACATGCTGGAAGGCAATGGTGAACGCGCCGGTCTCACCGAGCGCTACCGAACGCAACTCGCTTTGCCCCACACGGCTCTTTCGCGGCTGATGGGCCCCCAGTTGATTGAGAGCTTAGCCGTCGTTGGCAGCGATCCTTTCCTCCGCCAGGGCTCGGATCTCACGTTGATTTTTCAGGTCAAAAGCCCCAGCCTGTTCCGCGCCGGTCTTGACAAGAACCTGAGCGAGATGGCGGACAGACACGGCCCGCTGACGCAGAGCTCATCCACTCACCAAGGTGTGACGATCTCGACTTCCTTCTCCAAGAACTACGCCGTTCACACCCACCGCGCGAGCCACCGCGGGTTCGAGCTGGTGTCTAACAGCCCGACCGCGCTACGCCGAGTCATCGACACCCTCGACGGCAAGCTCCCGGCCTTGAAGAACGAACCCGACTTTCAGTACATGTTGGCTAGAGACAGCGGGTCGAAGCACCAGGTCTTAGCCTTCGCCGGTGATCGCTTCA
>JBDKJZ010000417.1:0-5464 GCA_039796375.1 Pseudomonadota bacterium | reverse complement strand
TCCCTTTGGGCAGTCGGCATGAGCCAAGCTGAGCAATCGACATAGGTTCTCATAACCCTGGCTACTTTGCACCAAGAGCACCAAACACAGTTCACCGGGCTCACACGTGAACGTCGCCCCCACATGAACACGAAGCCCCAACTCTTTGGCACGTATCCACGCCCGCACTGAGCCATACAACCCCCCATAATCGCACAGGGCCATCGAACTCAGCTCTAGGGCGTGTGCTGCCGCCACCATTTCTTCTGGACTGGATGCCCCTCGCAGAAATGAAAACGAAGAGCGTCCGAGTAATTCCGAAAACCCCATGGCGCAAGTCACCTGAGTCCTTAAATCCCCATCCACCAAACCCGGGCCAGCTCAGTCGTAGATCGCTTGCAAAAACCGTTGCCCTGTCTTGCGGTCAACAAACACCAGCGCCTCCATCCCACTGCCGCCTCTTTCTAACCAAACGCGCACATAGTCGCGCGAAACCGCTGATTCCGACCACCACTCCACAAAATCTAAGCGCTGTTCAAACTGGGTATTTTTAATCGTGAACATCTGCCGACCAACAGAGATGAGCGATCCCACACGAATTGAACCGTGAACAGGTACCGGTTTGCGGAGCAACCGACTCGGCGAAGATACCGTCTTGAACGGAGCCACTTCTGCGCCACTCAAGCTCGCCGTGTTCATAACCATTTCTGCGCTAGTCATACTCGCCGCGTCCGTGCCCACTTCTGGAGTTGCCGGAGCAGTGACGACGCCCGCGCGCGCACAAGGCGATTCAAGGCGATTCACACCGCGACGATTGCGGGCTCTTGAGGAAATTTGTTTATAGGTGATGGGTTGGAGCAGGCTGACCTTCTCAGGGCGATGGGAATCGGCTACCCGAAGAAGTCCAAACTGACGATCTCCGATGTCCGCCGAAAGCTCACCCAATAGCACAGCCAAAGCCTCGGGCGTCGCCCCCACGAGGCTCGATTGCGCTTGCGATAGCTCCAGCTGACGTTGATGGGCGTGCGTCAGCTGCAACACTTCGAGCAGCAAGCCGACGCTAGGTGCCGAAAATTGTGTACGGGTCAAACGCGAACTAATCACTTTCCACAACTCTTCAGCACGAAAGAGTGGCGCCGCTAGCTCATACTCTTGAACAAGAGTCAGTTCTGAGCCACGCAGACGGGCTATGCCCGCATCGTAATTCACAGTCAGGCGTACTCGTTGCGCCGCCAGCCCACGCCCCTCTAGGCGCGCACCGAGCCTAGCTGTCAACCCGCGTAGCGCGAACAGAAGAGGCTCCACCCCGTTGACCGAGTCGTCCCAAACGACCTGTTCAACCGGTAAATTCACTGGGCAATACGGGCGCAGCGGACGTGTGTCGATCCCCGAAACCAAATCAAGTGCCGCACCCGCCTGCTCACCGAGGCGATGACTCGCGTATTCACGGGGAATGTCTTTCAAATCGCCGAGTGTGACGATGCCGAGCTGTCCAAGCCAACTCCGTACCTCAGCGCTAATAGGTAACGCTTGGATCGGCAGAGACTGTACCTGTTGAACACTGGATTCTGCCCCTTCTGCGGTAATGACCGCCACTTGTCCACGAAGCGGAGTTCCCCAACGGGCGAACGACTGCGCCAAGATGGGGCCACTAGCTACGGCCAAACGAGCACGATACCCGAGTTCACTGATCGCGCTCAATAGCTCCTCACACAGCGATGCTTCGCCCCCAAATAAGTGCGCCACTCCCGTGATATCGAGCCATACGGTGTCGGCTAGCTCATACGCCACGGTAGTCCCGAAACGAAGAATGCTCTCACACACGCGTTCAAGTGCACTTTGTACTTCCGTCTCAGTCAGCGCTATCACCTGGAGATGCGCCAACAAAGCACGCGCTTCGGAGAGCGTCTGTCCAGGACGGACTCCGTATTGCCTGGCGCTAGTCCCAACGGCATCCAAACGAGTGTTTGCCCCGATCACGACCGCAACAGGTGCCGGTTTGACGGGCAGCACACCATTGGAGTTAGCGCCAGAACTCCCCGTCGATCGATAATGTCGCGTTGATTGAGGCTGGTTTGTGACTTTCTGAAGTTCCTCCGCTAACTCACACAAGAGCTGAGGCAGTACTATTCCGATAATTCGACGGGACATCAGTCACTCCTCAAAGTTCGGTAGGTGTGCGACTAAAACAAGGAAATCTGCTGCTGTTTCGGCTGGGTGTCGTTCTGTTGAGGGCGTTGGCGCAGCGCCCTGATGAGACGTTCTTCAGTGGATGGGGTTGCCATAGCTGATGACATTTCCATTAACGCAGCTTCATTTGAGGCAGCCTTTATCAACGGGGGCTCATTGGGTTGATAAACTGGCACCACGGATAAGCGTGAGCATTTGACCTCAGTGGCTCGTGAACGCTCTTCGGTGGATTGCTCAATAAACTTTAGAGTCGAAGTTTTTCTCAATTGAGCGGGACGCGCGAGTTGAACCAACCGCCCGTCATTGATTCGCCCCCGCTTATCTTTGGTGACTTTCACCTCAAGTACGTCAGTCTTTTTTCGTGTGAGTTCAAGACGGAGTCCCACTGGCAGCGGTAACATGCGCGGCTTATCCTTGTCGGTTAACAAGAACACCTGTGAATGAGTGGCATGAATCGCAAGTGCCAAACGGCGCACCGCACGGATCCAATGCTGCGAGCCAATCCCTTTGGTGCCATCATTCTTGCCTGCATTCGAAGCCACCGCGGCTTCGCCTTCCAGACAACCCATCGTGTCTATCACAACAACGGAGAACGCCTGAGCCTCGGCGAGGCGCACCGCCACTCGACTGAGCGCCTCTAACGAAGGACGCACGACCAGTAGCCTCCGCAGATCCACCCCCGCCTCAAACACGGCTGGTGCATACAGCGTGGCGAACGGATCGATGAACGCACACCACGCCGTGCTGCCTTGCAGCTCGGCCTCACGCTGGGCCGCGCGACATGCCCAGAGCGCCAACGAGGTCCCTAAGCCCGCGCCAGGAGTCATCGAAAGCTCAATCACCTGCCCGCGAGGAAAACCCACATCGGGTAAATGCGCATCCAACTCGGTCTGGCCAGTAGCCAGCGAAGCTGGCTGGAATTGCTGGGCTTTTGAATATTCAGTGGGCAGCAACTCTGCGAGTTTTTGGGCTATCACACTGAACAACCTACCAGTATACTGATACTATGACCAGTGATTTTAGGAGGCGTTCGGGACGATTTCCACAATCGGCAGTGATTCCGCGGCGCTCCCAATCGTCCGGTGCGCTACCTTTTGCGCCTACGTTGCTCATGGGAGATCCCACCGCCAAACAGGTCCGAGACACCGCTCCTCAGCGCTCTCTGACGCGACCTCAGCTGGCCGCCTCGCCAAAGTCTGGGGAGGTCACAGAGAGCCCGGCTGCATTCGGAGAAGAGCCCCCCGAGTTTCCTCCGGGGCCGGACCGCTATGAGCTCGCTCAGCGACGTGTGGGAATGGTCCTCGATAGCAAGTGGAAACTAGATGCGCTGCTCGGCGTGGGCGGCATGGCCGCAGTCTACGCAGCTACACACCGCAATGGGGCACGCGCCGCGATCAAGTTCTTGCCCTTCAGTCTCGCGACGGGTCCCGAAGTTTGCCAGCGCCTGCTGCGCGAGGGCTACCTCGCCAATAAGATACAGCACAACGCGGTGGTCCGCGTCCTGGACGACCACATCGACTACGACAAAGAGTACGCCTATATCGTGATGGAACTGTTGGACGGGGAGACCACCCGCCAGCGGCTGGAACGGACTGGGTCCTTTGGTCCACTGCAAGCCATTGAGCTGATGCTTGAGCTCTGCGACTGCTTACGCGCGGCACATCAGGCGCAGGTCATCCACCGCGACATCAAGCCAGAAAACCTGTTTCTGACCAAGCAGGGGCTCAAGGTCTTGGATTTTGGCATCGCTCGGGCTCTGGATGGCAATAGCTCGCTGACTCAAACCGGGACCTCGCTAGGGACCCCAGCGTACATGTCTCCGGAGCAAGCGCGTGGCAAACAGAAAGAAGTGACGGCGCGCAGCGACATTTATGCGGTCGGGGCGACAATGTTATTCATGCTCAGCGGTGAGACTTTGCATGAAGGCGACAGCCCGATGGAACTGATGGTACGCGCCGCGTGGACGCCAGCGCCGCGCGCCCGAAAACTCTGCCCGACCTTGCCCGAGCCTATTGCGGCGGTAATCGATCGATGCTGCGCGTTCGATCCCAACGATCGCTACCCCGACGCTGAAGCCGTGATGACCGCACTACAAGGCGTCTACCGACGTCTTTCGAGCACGCCGCCACCGATCTTCAACCCTATCCGGCTGGCCCCGCCAGAGACCGCGCACGAGCTCCGCCAACCCCAGCGCTACAACCATCTGGCCGAGACCATCGATGCCGAGAGCGTAACTGAGAAGCCTGCCGCCGCGACTTCCAGTCGCCGGCTTTGGTTCGTTGCCGCGTCTGCTGCCACCCTGCTCCTGGGTAGCTGGAGTTGGCTCAGGTCTGCTGCAGTCACGGCTCCTGCTGCTCCGATTGACGCCTCCCTAGAAGCGTCTCCGGTATCGGACGTCGCTGCGCAGGCCGCTATCGCTCGAGAAGCTCCGGCGCTTGCACCACCGATCGCCGCGACCACCGACAGCCAGTCCGCGGCGGCGAAAAAGGCCGCGCCGTTGGCGGTCAAGGCCGCCGGCTCCGCACCGCGGCAGCGCGCGAAGACCACACCTCCCTCGCCGACTGCTTCTGGAACGCCAGCTGCGAACCTGCCCCGTGAAGCACTGACCAGCGCTCCCCCCGTCCCAGCGAAGCCCGCCAAAGAGTCGAATCGTATCGATATCGACTACAGTGGCGTCGGCTCACGCTGATGGCGTGTGGTAGGTAGGGTGCAAGGATCGGGACTGACGTCACTGTGTTTGCTTCTCTCTTGCCTCGATTCGCCGTCTGGTTAGGTGTCCCAACAGTGGTCTGGGTATGCACAGCCACTGCGCACGCGGCCGGGCTCTCACAGAAGCAGATTCAACAGCTTCAGACCCTGAGCGAACTTGGCCAGGAAGCCTGCGAGCGAGGCGACTACGAAAGCTGCCAGCGCGCTTTCGAACAAGCCCAGGAGCTGTTGCCCTGGGCGCCGCACCGCTACTACATCGCCGAGGCGCTTGTGGGGCGTGGCCGGTTGGTAGAAGGCACGGCAATTTGGAGCCAGATCCTGAAAGACAACGATCCAGACGATTGTCATCCAAGCGTTTGCCAAGCCGTACGCAAAGCTCGAGAACGCCTTAACGCTGTCGAGAGGCAGGTACCTCGGCTGCAGTTCAAGCTCACTCGGGACTACGAGGACTTGATCGTTCGCGTAGGTGAGCTGGAGCTCACGGGCGTGCAGCTGAAGAGTGAAACCCGCGTTAATCCGGGCCGTTACCTGCTGACCGCGACCGCCAGAGGCCACGAGGAACACAGAGCCAGCTACGAGGTCGGCT
>JBDKJZ010000416.1:0-5485 GCA_039796375.1 Pseudomonadota bacterium | reverse complement strand
GAGGATGAGAGCGCGGCGCGGCGCGCCTGGTGCTACGCGACGCGCAGGGCTACGTGCGGGCGAATGGGCGCGAGCGCGGGGCTCGACGGGCGCTCGCTGAATGCATGGCAGCTGGCTCATGCTGAGTCTGCCCTGAGGTTCCGCGTTTTCGTGACGGTCGCTCCGCTCGATATGCGCGGCTCGTTCGACGCTCGAGCGGGCGCCGAGCGACGCTTGGGGCTCGATCAATAAGAATCTGCCACAGGTTGCGCAGATGCAACTCGCCGACCACCTGCACGCAACGAACCGGGTACCGGAAAAATAACTATCCCTTCCTGTTCGACTTCATCGACAAGCTCGGTTACACGGGATGGATGGGCCGCAAAGTACAGGCCATCTGCAAAACGCGCTGGATACCCCGCACGCACCTCAATGTGCCGGTGCACCTGACGGCCAACATCATGGAGACAATGCAAGCGCTCAAGACTGACGAACTCGGTATGCATCCAGCTCGCTTGTTGCTGTAGCGGATGTTTCCAGTCGTCTTTCTACAGATCGATTTGAGCGCCCAGTATGGAGACAAAAATCTCTGCGATTGCTTGAAGAGGCCCGGCTCCCTAGCTCTGCTCGGGGCATGCCCAAGACATATAACTACTAGGAGAATAACAACATGAACAACACTATCATTACGACAGACAAGTCTTCACCGGCATTCGGGCCATTTTCTCAAGCGGTGGTAAAAGACGGCGCTCTTTACACTTCCGGCTTGATGCCTTTCTTGCCGGGCAGTGGCGATTTGGTCAGCGATGACCTTGAAGAGCAGATGCACCAGTGCATGCGCAACATGATAGCGGTTCTGGCTGCCGCCGACATGACTGTACAAGACCTGATCATGGTCACGATCTACACGACTGACATGCAGGAGTTTTCAACGCTCAACAAGATTTATGGCTCGTATTTTGAAGGCTTGTCCGCCTATCCAAGTCGGGCTGCGGTCGGCATTTCGGCATTGGCCAAGGGTGCGAGGATCGAATTAACTGCGATTGCTAAAAAGTAAGAAAATTGGGGCAGGCATCACACGCAGGGGGAGCATGGCTGTCCTCGAATTCGACAAGGCGCTGTGGTTAATCCAGCGGAAGTGGCCCATCGCCACTTTCGCTGGTGAATAATCCGGGCTAGGCGCTGCTGGGCGGGTCCGCTAAACAGAAGCTCTGTGGCGCGGGCACCATTGGAAGCGAGCCAGCCAGCACCTGCTATTCACTAGGACCGTTCCGAACGCTGGCAGTTACTGCGAATCGTACGTTTGCGCGCAGAGCTTGGTGGCTTCTTGGCAGACGTCTAGGGACTTTGCTCCTGCGAGGCTGAACTGCTCGGTGGCGAGCACGGTGGCCCCTGAGCAACTGCATAGCCACTTGTTGGGATCTCCCATAGTCATGCCATCAGGACTACCGGGCTTCGGCGCAGTGGGCGGCAAGAGGACACCGGGCGGAAAAGGCTGGGGGCCAACCATTGGACCGCCACCGTACATGGCCGCTTCGTTGATGCAGTTCGTGGAGCGCCACTCAAGCGCCTGAACAGCCAAGCCGCTCTGCGTGACGCCGGAGCGCCGGCACTGGTCCGAAACGCTGCAATCATAGCGCCCGGCGTAGAGCGACTCATTTTCGCAAACGGCAGGGCCAAGATCTTTCAACGCAGCTTCGTCACACACCTCTAGAGCGACGCCACAAACGTCGCCTCCGCGGCCGGATTCGGCGAATGAAAACTGTGTGCCAGTTCCGTAACAGCTACACGTCCACGCATCGCCCTGTTGCCCGCAGTTCACGCCGTCTTGCCGCGTCGCGCTGGTCGTGACTCCGTCTGTGACACTTGCTGACCGCGTGCAGCTTCTGGTGATGTCGCAGTACTGTGCGCTTAAGGTCTGACCCAATACCTCGCACTTTTCGTCCACGTCTGGTGCGGCGTTCTTGAGGCACTCGCCTGCGGCATGGGCACACGCTGCTTGTGTGGGCGCGCCAGAAACCAGGATTTGAGAACCACTACCAGAACGATCTAGGCAGAAACACTGCGACTCATTTTCAAACCCGCTACAGTAGACGCCAGTTGCACCTTGTTCGCAGTTCAACTGCGATTGACAGCCTCCGTCGAACCCCTGGTGGTACCCAGTGTCACACCCCTCTGGCCAGGGCAGGCCTTCCGGCAGCGGTTCGCCGCTAACAGGAAACCCTGGACCTGGACTGGCGACGGGAGGGGGCGTTGAAGATCCAGGCGGGGTCCCGTGTGGCGGCGCGGGGTTCCCCCCGCCCGACGAACCGGGCAGGGGCTCGTCCGTAGGTTTATCGTCGGCGTGTCCAGTTGCGTCGTCATCGAGTGCTGAGCCGCCGTCCAGACTGGGCGACAAGTCGCGACGGTTGTCAGTGTCTCCCTCGCTGTCCGTCCGTCCGCCGCATGCCGCGACGAGGATTGCTGCCGAACTGAGTCCGATAATGCCACGTAGTCTCATAGTAGGTCTCTCACGCTATCTCAGCGCCAAGTATGTGCTGCGGACGCTCATTACTCCAGGGCGTCCGCGATGTTTCTTCTCCGCGCCCGCCAAGGCGTTGGCCCTAGAAAAAGCGCCTATCCATACGGCAAACCTAACACTTGGCGACGACAGTCCACTTTTCCGGGGCCACTGTCTCGGCGGGTGGCTCCGCTCGCCAAGAATGAGCTGCTTGCTACCAGGGTGCTCGCCGCAGGCGAAGTCCAACGGGAAGCGAGTATTGCGTGAGCCGCTAGCGAAGCGCGACCGTGCTGGGCAGTACAGGCGAGGTGCGCTGGAAGGCCTCTGATGCTGGCTTCAGTCGAGCTGAAGCTACTGGGTGGGGTAGCTGGTAAACGGTTGCTCGCTATGCCGCCCCCCGCCGCTGGTAAGCTGGCGCTGGAGCGCCGCGTAGAAGGCCCTCGGAACTGAGGTCTTCATCGATGGCGGGGTGGAAGAAACACAGAATGCTGCGCAGAACTCGCGCAAGCCAGGGGTGTCTGTGCAGGCTGCTGGACGACCACTGTCAAGCTTAGTGCGGCCGCTGGCGAGCGTCGTACAGCCACGGGCGAACCCGACCCGTCAGCACCGGTAGGTCAGTAGCGAGCGCGTAGCCGCCCTTGGTGGTCACGAGTGCCGCGCCTAGTCCGGTCGTTCTCAGCTTGGAAAGGGCGACGTGCAGCCGGTTCTTTGCGGCGCTTTCAGATATCTTCTCACCAGGCCACGCGACTGCAACGAGCGCTTCGATCGAGAGCTCGGGTCGCTCCCGATCCAGACGGGCCAACACCAATCGTCGCAACAGGGCAGCCAGGGCGGGCTTGTCGGAAAGGTCGAACGTAAGACCGTCGGGCATCCTGCCCCGTGTGCAGTCATTCGATACCACCAACGTCCCTGTGGACGCGCAGCACCATTCGTGACAGCGTGTGGCGACCCTAACTGCTAGTCGAAGTTCGTCGCAGCGCGCTGCGAGGGCCGTCGTTCGCGCACTCCAAATCAGTGACCGTTCATCTAACCCGGGGATAGCGGCCCACAGTCGCGCGGCTGGTCGCGTCGCGTCGAGTTCGCGCACCCAGTCTGCCATGTCGGCGTAAATTTCCCCCGCGACGGCGAGCGCGGCTTGGTAGTCATCACCCCCATAGTGCTGTCGACCAGTCGCGCGCGTTGCTGAAACGTGAGGGTCTTCGCCTGCGAGGGCCGCAGCCAATAGGCGCGCAGCCTCGGCCAGCTGCGCATGAATCTCGTCACCCAGTGCCGTTAGGCGCCGCGCGGCAATCCCACCGTGTCGGGCTGCCAACGAGAAGTTGCCGCGTTCCAGGGCTATTAGCCCAAGATCACCGTGTGCGATCGCCTCAAAGCGCCGGTGCCCGGTCTGGCGGTGAAGAACGAGGGACTGTGTGATGAGATCTTCTGCCATTTCCCACTGTTCTGAGTGTTGCAGGACAAGCGCCCAATTGTTCAGCGTCACCCCTAGGGCAAAGGCTCCCGGCTCCCCGCGGTGTAGCGCGAGTGCATCCTTGAAATTGAGTTCACTTTCACGAACCCTGCCGTGTTCGAATTGCCACGAGGCGTATTGGCTCAGAAGCATCGCTCGTTGTTGTTTTAAGAGCGTCACTTCGCCGTGTCTCGAGTCGTATGACGGGCCGCTTGCTGGTTCGGTGAGTGCGTTTTCGCGCACGCTTTGATTCACTTCGAGCGCACGCACATAGGCGCGCTCCGCCTCCTCAGAATCACCGCGGGCGCGTGCTATGGCCGCCTTGACTTGCCACCAGTCGGTTTCGATACGTGCGGCAGCTTCAGTGCGGGCAGCTCGCTGGACCAGGTGTTCAATTGAGCCCGAAACCCGCGACGCATCGTCGGGCACCCCGTAGCGAACGTAGGTACGAGCCACGAGGCTCGCGACTTCGCAAGCCGCCTGCGCGACACGCGCCTCAGTGTCGTCAGTCACCCGAGTGAGCGCTGCGAGAATTGCTGGCTCCACGCGTTGGAAGTCCCTGAACGAACCTCGGACCGAGAACAGGTGAAGTACACACGCGGAGAGGCTAAGCGAGAGGGCAACACTCAAGTGGGCCTGTACTTGCAGCGCAAGCTCCAACTCAGGCAAGTCGACCCACAAGTCCGAATAGTCCCCCAACTGCAACGCCGCTTCAGCGCGAGCGCCAATCCACGACGCGTGGCTCTTGTACAGCGTGCCCCGCTGCCCTTCAGCTTCGGCCTGTTCGAGCGCAAACTGACGCAGATGTTTCATCACCATCAGTCGAGGTGCGCCGCCGACTGCAGGCTCGTTCGTCGTCGCGCTTGGTGTCGCCGGACTTAACAACGAACGCTCCAGCAGCTGTTCGAGTTCAAGTGCGACTTCTGCGGAAGACAGCTGTCCTGCTGCTGGTTCGTGGAGACCGAGCGCCTTCACCGCATCCTTCGTGAATGACCCCGCGAAAGTCGCGCAGCGCTGCCACAACCGTTGCTGGCTTGCGGTGAGGGCTGCGTACGTGCGGCTCAACCCGGCACGCACCGAGAGCTGCGTCGTTTCGCGGTCGAGTTGTGTCGATACGAGTAAGTCGAGCCACTCGTTCGAGGTGAGCACTAGCTCGTGCGGGTCGACAACCAACGAACGTTGCGCCACTAACTCAACAAGCAGGGGCACGCCATGCGTAGCGTCGACGAGCGACTTCACCACATCGAGCGAAGTCGGAGCGCGCCAATCCGCGTTCAACGCGCGACAACGCTGACAATAGAGGCTCACGGCGGGACTCAGCGCTTCCCCCTCACGCGCAGTCGCGCGCAGCGGACCGACGTGCAGAACGCTTTCCGCAACCATGCGGAGCTTGCAGGTGCCAGTGACGATCACGCGGGCGCGCGTGTACTCTGCCAACCACGCCGCGATCTGGGACCGGACCGCCTCGAGTGCGTCATCGATGCCGTCCAGAAGGACCCAGCCGCCTTGCCCCAACACCTGCTGCACCTGGTCGTGGTGATCGTGCAAGAGAGAGA
>JBDKJZ010000415.1:0-5518 GCA_039796375.1 Pseudomonadota bacterium | reverse complement strand
AAGGGGCAGACCAAGGCGCGCCGCGTTGTCGCGCACGAACTGGACGTACACTTGGAAGTCCGCCTGCAAGGGCAGCTCGCCGGCCTCGACGGCGTGCTCTAGCGCTTTCAGCACGTCACCGACCAACTTCGAAGGGGGGAGCTTGAACTCGGCGATCACCGCCAACCCCAGTCCCTTTGGCAGTGCCTTCGGTTTCGAGTCCTCTTCCTGGATGCGCTCGATGCGCGTGACTAGCGTCTTCAGCTGGACCAAGAAGCGCCGGCGCTTTTCTTTGCGCTTGGTGGTCATGTCGGCGCGTGAGAGCGCCATCAAGTTGTGCAGCGCTGGGCCAATTTCTTTGGCGAAGCGGCGCGTCGCGCTGTCCGTCCACGAGTCTTCATACTGATGGGCGCGTTGGTGGTGGTAGACCAAGAAGCGGATTTCTTCGGTCAATTCTTCGTTGAACAGTTGGGTGCGCTTCGCGAGCTTTTCGAACATGCGCGCGCCCACTTCGGCGTGGTGTAAGAAGTGAACGGTGCCGTCGGGCGCGAAAGAGCGAGTGCGAGGTTTTCCGATGTCGTGGAAGAGCGCTGCGTAGCGCAGAGAGAGACGGGGGATGCTCTGGATGACCACCTGAAGCGTATGGGCCCACACGTCTTTGTGGCGCACCTCACCTTCGCCGTACCCGACCAGTGCCGTAACCTCCGGAAAAATGACCTCGAGCAGCCCTGTTTCGCGTAGCGCGAGCAGCCCGCGATCGGCGCGTTTGCTCACCATGATTTCGTCGAGCACCTGCCTCAGCTCTTGCGCGGGAAGTGCGTGGATGTCTTGTGCGCTCAGCCGAACCGGGGCCGGTGGCATGGGCTCGGAGTCGTGCCTGGCGTTGCCGGGCGCCAAAGCGCAAACGCGTGCGAAGCCGAGGGCTGCACGCGTCAAATCCGGATCGCCCACCTCGCGCCGCAGCTGAGGAGGACCTTCTTGGGGCAGTGTGGGGCTCAGGCTGGACATGGGCAGATCCAAGTGAGGGGCATCGGATGCCGAAGATTTCTGTAAAGGGGAGGGGCTGGTAGCAAACTGTCTCCGGCTTTGCAAATGGCAGCAAAAGCGTCGAACAGAGACGCCCGACCCGCCAGCGTAGCACTGGGTTTCCCTGCGCGGAGTTACGATTTAGTAGTCCCCGGGGGGGATATGCTACCGTGCCCGACCTTCGCCGTGGTTTCGCCTCAGCCCAATTCCGTCATGACTTGGTTGGTCCCGAGGTCACTCACGCTGGGAGCCGCACATGGCACCCCGTGAGGAGGAGCAGCGGGTGCTGGTGGGTCCGTCGCCAAGCCGCGTGCTCTTGGTCGGGCAGGAGGCTCTGCCGGCTTCGTTGGTCCAGGCACTCCACCTGAGCCCGGTTTCACTGGAGGAAGTTGGGCCGACGTTGCTCGGCAGCGGTGAGATTGGCAAGGGCGACAGCGTGTTCATCGGCGACGTCACTCAGCTGGAGAAAGTGGTCGCTTCCCTTGAGAAGAAAAACGCCGCGGGAACCCTGCTGATCACCATCGCTCACCCCTCCGAGCTCCAGCTGGATGAAGAGCGACTGCGCGGGCTACAGCTGACGGTCCTGCCGCGCACCTGGGACGACTCTCAGGTGGTCCGGCGCGTCCTCCAGCTGGTCGTCGCCCACTTGAAACAAACGACCGGAGGACTGTCAGTACAGCCCGCCAGGCCTCACTCTTCCGCGCAGCCGCTGAGCACAAAGTCAGCGACATCCTCGACGGTCGCCTCACGCAGGGCTGCGACTCCGCCCCCCTTACCCGACAGGGAGCCCGCAGCTTTCCGGCTACCGCGGCCAGCGACGCTCCGTGAGGCGCGCGCGGGTTTGGCTGGTACGCAGCGTGGTCCCGATCGGCTAGGCCCAAGGGAGGCGTCAGCTACGCCGCAAGCTTCGTTCCAGCCTGCCTTGTCTCGCTCCCATCAAAGCGTCGGCGCGACGCCCGGGGATACGCCCCCGACCAAGGTCTCCTTGCATGCGCCACCGAGCCTGCGAGCTCCAGGGATGGCGGTCCATCAGGCGCGCTCTGCAGTGGCTGCTCAGGTCGCCGACGTGCTGCCTCAGCCACCTCCCGCTTCGCACCGGCGGCTGGCTAGTCGACCACCGGACGTGTTTTCCGGGTACGCTGCCGCCTCTATCCCGCAGGCGCCGGCGATCCCAAGCGGGATGGGGCTCGCTCCCCACAGTGACGCTCCAAAGGTCTCGTCGCAGCGCTTCTCCGCGCCACCTGTGTCGACGGCTCCCGATGGCCGCACCTTGCGCGCAACGCGTTGGGTGGTCGTCGACGATGACGAGGCGCGCCTGCAGGCAGTGGCCACGTGCCTTCGCCAAATGGGCGCGAAAGTGGAAACGACTGCACTCCGGGGCTTTCAGCCCAAGCTTGGGGCGCTCCGTTGTTTCGACGCTATCGGCTACATTGTGGGCGAGCGGGAGCTCCGGTCGGCGTCGCAGCTGCTCAAGGTGCTTGAGGGGGACGCTCGGCTGCGCTGGATGCGCCTCGTGGTCGTTCGCTGGACAGAGGTCTTTGAGCCTGAGTCTACAGGCGTCTCCGCTGAAACGCTCACGCGTAGTTTAGAACAGCATTGGGAGAGCGAGTGGGAGTCCCTTGAGCAGTTGATTCAAGGTCTTGAACTCGGCGTTGAACGGCTCGGAATACCGCGCATATTGGTGGCGGTTGGCCGTTTGCCAGGTCCGTTGACTTTGCGAGTGGCCTCGCTCCAGCACGATTTCGCTCTGGAACTCTCCGAAGGGCGGTTGCTGCGCCTGGAGATGGACGACCAAGCTGTCCAGCCCAAGCAGCTGGATGCGGGCATGGATCAGTTGCTGCAGCTCAGCGAGGGCTCGGCGGTACTGGAGGCCACCCCGCAGCGCCAGTCAGAGACCTTGGCTCCGCAGGGTGGTTTGGCTCCGCTGGGTGAACTGCTGCGCGCGCACGCTGAGCGCTTGGGGAAACATTCCCTGTTTTCAGGGGCCGCTCCGCTCTCGACAGTCGGCGCGGAAGAGCCGCGCGTATCGGCCCGATGGGCTGCGTTTAGTAGCTGGCTCTCAGCGGCGCTAGACCCGTTTCAAGGTCGAACTGTTCACCTGAAGCGGTTAGCTGAATTACTGCGTTCTTATCGGGCGCCAATCGCGGCTGGCGCGCTAGCCATGGTCCTCGCCTGCGCTGCGATGGCGGTGCTCGTCTCCAGAGATCCCTCGGTCCCGCGGTTGGTCGCGCCCCTGCGCACGGAAGCTCAGCTCAACTCGGATGCCGAGCTGGCGAATCCCGCCGCAGCGAACGGAGCCACTCGGCAGGCGGCGACGCTGACCGGCGTCGAGAGCCAACGCGGAGCACTCGGTGAACCTCGCGCAGAGGGCGCCGAGCCGCCGAGCGTGACCGCGCAATGTGAGCATCTGGGTCCCAAGGGGCAGCTGCCTCCCGGCCAACGAGCGGCGCAGGCGAAGTCGGCTTGGCGTCTGGGCCGCAAATCGCTGCTGGTAGGCGACCTAGCGCTTGCTGCCGAGCGGATGTGCTTGTCGGCACTTCTGGATCCGCAGGGAGCCGGTGCGGCAGACCTCGTGCGGCTGCATTTCACGCGCGGCGATATCCCGAGCGCGAGAGCTGGCGCTGAGTGGGCGCTCGCCGAACAGCCCGGGGAGCCCACGGTGAAACAACTATTGGCGGACGCGTTGAACCAGGACGGGGACACTGAAGGCGCGCGGCAGCTGCTACTCGATTCGATGGGGCTCCCGCCGGGGGAGAGTGGCAAGATCGCCAAGGTCGCTCAGCGGTTTGCGGTCGCGGGTAACCAGGTGCTCAAGGGCGGCGACGCGGCGCAAGCCGAGCGCATGTTCCGGCGTGCCGTAGCGCTAAACAGAGACAACCTGACGGGTACCGTCGGCCTCGCCGACTTGCTGCTGCGGCGAAAGCAGGTCGCCGCGGCGAGCCCCTTCGCTAAGCGCGCTGCGGCACTAGGGCCCCAAAATTTTCACGCCCAGCTGCTCCTAGGAGAGGTCCTGAGCGCAGAAGGTGAAAGCGAGGCCGCTAAGGCCGCTTTCCAAGTAGCACTCCGACTGAATCCCACTTCAGCTCGGGTCCGACAGCGCCTGGGAATCGAGTGACCCACAGGCTACTCGTGAGTCTTTTCGGGTGCTTGCTCTGGCTCGGGTGTCGAGCGACGACCCCGGGTAAAGTTGGAGTTGAAAAAAGTGAACAAGCGCCGTCGTCCACGAGTGGGGCCCGCGAGCTCCCGGCGCGAACCGCAGAGGTACGGCAGTCGGTCGCTCCTTCGCCACTAGGGGCGCAGCTTGAGGCGAAGCGCCTGAGTTGGACGTTGCCATCCGCGTTTGGCCCGTTGCCGGTGGAGATTTGGGTGCCTCCCCGCTCTTCATCGCAGCGATTTGGTGTGCTCATCGCGTTTCACGGACGAGGGGAGAGCCTCAAGGGGCCGACGCGGGGCGCGCAAGGTTGGTTCGACGACTACCGGTTGCTCGCGGCGAGGGATCGGTTGACACTGCCGCCGCTGAACCGGGACGACTTTCAGCGTTTCGTGACGGCGGAGCGGCTCGTCGAGATCAACCACCAGCTGGCCACCGATCCCTATCAGGACATGGTGCTTGTCACGCCGTACTTGCCCGACGTGCTCAAGAAAGAGCAGGCCTTCGAGAGTCAACCGAAGCTCGCGGCGTTCATCGCTGACGCACTTGTTCCGCAGCTGCGGGCGCAGCTGCCAGTTCGTGAGCAGTTTGCGGTGGATGGGGTCAGCCTGGGAGGACGCGCCGCGCTCCTAGTTGGGTTCGCATTGCCGACACTCTTCAGGAGCATCGGGACCCTCCAGGCGGCCATCGACGACTCCGAGCTTGATGCGTTCGCGGAGCTCGGTCGTGAGGCATTCCGGCAGAAGCCCCACCTGAAGCTGCGCCTACTGACCAGCGACGAGGACTACTACCAGGCGGTGAATCGCGAGTTTTCGGCCGTCTTGGTCAGAGCGGGTGTGGCTCACGAGCTCAGCGTGGTGAGCGGCACGCACAGCTATGAATTCAACCGGGGCCCAGGAGCCGTCGAGATGCTGTTGCATCATCAACGCCTCCTACGCTAGGGCCGCTAGTTACTCGCCGGGAGTGATCACGCCACCGGCCGACGTGAGCAACCGCGGCACCTCTTGGCGCGACTGCAGCTGCTCAACCAGGGTGTGATAAGCGACGTACCAGTAGCCGCTCGCGAATAGTGCGGTGAACGGGGTCGCGAACCAGTGTCCCGTGTGGATAGACGCCACGACGCTGCAGACCGAGATCGTTCCGAGGACCATTTCCGCCCACGGCAGCTTCGTGCGCTGACGGTAGCGGGTCAGGCCTGAACCGCGCTTGGGGGTTCGAACGAACTCGCCGGCCATGTGTCGCAGACCTTCCCAAGCGGCATGTGTGACGAGTGGGCTGAGGCCCGCACCGAGCGCGATGATTGAGGGCAACCGTCGAATTGCGTGCCAAGCTGAGCGACCCTGAGCCCGCTCAGCGAGGATG
>JBDKJZ010000414.1:0-5532 GCA_039796375.1 Pseudomonadota bacterium | reverse complement strand
CAAATGCACGGCGAGAAACCCGTCGGATACGGCAAGAAGACCACAGGCGGTGGGGACAGCGTCCCCGTGATAGTCCGCTCGTTCGCGGAAGCGAGCGCGGCTCTGTCGAGATATCGCGAGGCCTTCAAAGCGAAGACTCAAATCTCGCTGGTGCTCCACTATACGGGGCGATTCGACTACAAGGGCATCAAGGACGTTTGCGCTCAGCAAGCCAAGCCCGCTCAGACTCTGCAGGTGACTGAGGTCGAGAACGTCACCATTGAGGGCGCTCCCGACTCTCGCGCAAACTTCGGAATTGATATCACCGCGGCCAAGAACATCATCATCCGCAACATGACGATCGGCTTAGTCGCGGGCGGTCCGAATGGTGACACCCTGACGATCGGGAACGATGAGGCAGAGCGCCCGGTGGAAAACGTCTGGGTGGACCATAACGAACTCTTCAGCTCCGCCAAGGACTGCGGTGTTGATGCCTTCGACGGCTTGCTCGACATCATGAATAAGGCGAGTTGGATTACCGTCTCGTACAACTATTTTCATGACCACAAAGCCGCCGTCGTGGTTGGGATAAGCAATACTGACCTAGCGACCCGTCACGTGACGTTCCACCACAACTGGTTTGACAAGCTCGACTCTCGAACCCCGCAGCAGACCTCCGGCTATGTTCACTCGTTCAACAACTACTACAGCAACATATGGACCAGTGGAATCAACGTGCGAAAGGGCGGGCAGGCGCTGATCGAGTCGAACGTCTTTGAGAACTCTACGAACCCGATCACCTCGCGCAGCACTGACGAAGTCGGTTACTGGGAACTCGACGACAACCTCGTAGGTAGCGGGGTGACCTGGTCTACTCCGGCCCTAGCCAACGCCGACCACTGGCGTTCGACACAAGCGTTCGCGCGAGACGAGCTGGGGTACTCCTACACGCCCGACGACACCCGGTGCGTGAAAGAAATCGTTCAGGCTTCCGCAGGCGCGACGCTCAAGCTCCCTAGCGGGAAGAAGTAGGGGTTGCCCCGACTTTCGTCCCTCGCTAGGCTCCGCCCCGAGCCAGCTGAGGAAGACGATGAGCACGTTTCAATACCAAGAGTTGTTGCCCATAGGTGGGGCGGAGCCTAGCTACCGATGCCTGACGAAGGACTACGTCTCTACGACGGAGTTCGAAGGTCAAGAGATCCTCAAGGTGGATCCGCGTGGCCTCGCGCTGCTCGCCGAGGAGGCGATGCATGACATCGCGCACTACCTGCGCTCGGGCCACTTGGAACAACTGAGCGCGATACTCAAGGACCCCGAAGCGACCCCGAACGACCGCTTCGTCGTGACTGAGCTGCTGAAGAACGCCAACATTTCAGCCGGGGGTATCTTGCCGATGTGCCAAGATACCGGGACCGCGATCATCATGGGAAAGAAGGGTCAGCGGGTCTTTACCACCGGTATCGACGAAGCAGCGCTGTCGCTCGGCGTCTATAACGCCTACCAAAACAACAACCTTCGTTACTCACAGCTGGCGCCGCTGTCGATGTACGAAGAAAAGAACACCAAGACGAACCTGCCCGCTCAGATCGAGATCTACGCGACAGAAGGAGCGAGCTATAAGTTTCTGTTCATCGCCAAGGGCGGTGGCTCCGCCAACAAGAGCTACCTGTTTCAAGAAACAAAGGCGGTCTTAAATCCGAAGAGCTTGCTGGAGTTCGTCGCTGAGAAGCTTCGTAGCTTAGGGACCTCAGCGTGTCCGCCGTACCACCTCGCGTTCGTGCTCGGTGGCACATCAGCGGAACACACCCTGAAGACGGTGAAGCTCGCCAGTGCTCGCTATTTGGACGATCTCCCGACTAGCGGCAACGAGCTTGGCCGGGGTTTTCGCGATCTGGAGCTGGAGAAGCAGATCTTGGAGGTCGCGCAGCAGACGGGTATCGGCGCTCAGTTCGGTGGCAAGTATTTTGCCCACGATGTTCGCGTCATTCGGCTACCCCGGCACGGAGCCTCATGTCCGATTGGGCTCGGTGTCTCGTGCTCAGCCGATCGCCAAGCGCTCGGAAAGATCACGCGTGAGGGCATCTTCTTGGAGCAGCTGGAGACGAACCCAGCGCGCTTCATGCCCGACGTGTCCAACCAAGAGCTCAGTGACGACGTGGTCAAGGTGGACCTGAACCGGCCGATGGCGCAAGTGCTCGCTGAGCTCAGCCAGCACCCGATCCGTACGCGCTTATCCTTGACCGGGACGATCGTGGTCGCGCGCGATATTGCGCACGCGAAGCTGAAAGAGCGCTTGGACAGCGGCGCTGGCCTCCCCGAGTACTTCAAGCAGCACATGGTCTACTACGCGGGGCCTGCGAAGACGCCGGAGGGGTATGCCTCGGGTTCGTTTGGTCCCACGACGGCGGGTCGGATGGACGCGTACGTCGATCTGTTCCAGCAGCACGGCGGCAGTCTGGTGATGCTCGCCAAGGGCAACCGCAGCAAACAAGTGACTGAAGCCTGCAAGAAGCACGGCGGTTTCTACCTGGGGTCCATCGGGGGCCCCGCAGCCCAGCTGGCGACGCATAGCATTCGGAAGGTGGAGGTCCTCGAGTACGCGGAGCTCGGGATGGAAGCGATTTGGAAGATTGACGTGGAAGATTTTCCAGCGTTTATCGTTGTTGACGACAAGGGTAACGACTTCTTCGCCGATTTGAAGCCGCTGCAGCTTCGGAGGAAGTAGCTCAGGGGCGGGCTTCTGGAAGCTCGACCCGGGGTTGCCCAAGCCAGAGGCGAACGACCCGCCACTGTCCGCCGGTTTTCTGCAAGTCCACGGAGAACTTCGAAGCTTGCCCATGGAGATCTCCGGGTTGGCTGCTCGAGGTCACGATGGCGCCGTGGACGGTGGTGGTCGCGGGAGGTTCTCCCAGTCGGACGTCCAGATCGGTGAGGTCCAGCGCTGCAATCGGAGGAGAGATCCCGACAGCGAGCAGCTGCAACAACTCTGTTCGTTCGAGTCGACGGGACGCGAGGTCCTCGCCCTCGACCTCAACGACCTCCGCGAACGAGTCATGAAGCTTGGCCGTGATACGTGTGTTGCGCGCCGCCTGCGCCTCCTCTGGGCGATGCACGACCTGGGCGGCGAAGTCAGTCAGCCGCTCACGGATCTGCTGATCTTCGCTGCTGCAAGCACCGAAGATCAGCGAAGCCAGCAATACGACCGAGCCTCGCAGAACGAGGTAGGTTGAGGTTCGCCGGTTCAGAAGCCTGGCTCTCCTACGATGGCTGGCGGCGGCTCGGGGACATCGTCTGGCGCTTCGTAATCCAGCTCTATCCCGCGCAGCGCGCCAGTGATGTAGTCACGTAGCAGCGCGTAGACTTCTGGTTCGGTCGGTCCCATCTCGAACATGACGTACCCGAGGGATTTCTCCGAGGTGTAAAGCGCTTCGACGACTAAGCTGGTTCGACGTTTGGCATTGCGGATGTAGCTGGGGAGCAGCTCATTCGCAGGAAACACCGCTACCGGGTACTCCGCGGCCTCGTAGAGGTCGTATCCGATCCTCAGGCGACTCTGGTCTGGGGGTTCAAACGTGCAAATGTAACAAGCCGGGATCCCTAGCTGCGGGAGCACCTCAGGGATGGCCGCTCCGAGCTGCTCAAGGGTGTCGCAGCGCATAAGCTCCGAACCCAAGTCCTGCACTGACCTTCGCCAGTACGCGAGCTCCAAGCGCTGCTGCACCTGGAAACGCTCCGCGATACCAGCAATCACCATTCGAGCTTGGTGCCACAGCTGCTCGGCTAGGTCCCGCTGCAGGGGGAGCTCATGCAGCCAGGGCAAGACACGCTGCCTCAGGACCACGATCACTTCTTGACAGGAGCTGAGCTCACCATTGTTAGCTGTGACTTGGAGCAGCCAGTGTTCGAGGTAGTCGACGAATGTTGCGCGCTTGAGAAGCCCCGAACGGCGACCGCACACATCTGAAATGAAGGCATTGCAGAGTTGAGTAGACCAGTCAGAGTCCAAGCCTTCTCCGGCGAGCTCAACCCGCAGGTCTTCGCAAAGCGAGCTTCGGCTTGAGTGGTAGACTGCGAGCAGTTCAGTGGTGTTTCTTGGACGCCCCGCTGAAAGGGCATCGGGCACACGAAGTGCCTGCGCAGAGTCGCGGGACGAACGTCGCTGCACGAGCACGGCAGGCAGAACGACGGACTGCTCGAACGGTTGACTGTAGTTTTGGCGAACGACCTTGGCCAAAGCGCGCTTGCCCAGTTCTTCGAGCGGTTCGCGAATTGTCGTCAGCGGAGCGGTGGCGAATCGTGAGGACTCGATATCGCCAAAGCCAACGACGCTCACCCGGTCGGGGACCGGGATCCCGCGCTCCACCAGCTCGTTCATCGCCCCGAGCGCCATCAGATCACTCGCCGCAACTAGCGCATCGAAGCCGACGTGACGTTCATCGATCAGTGCGCGGACTGCGTCGGCTCCGCTCGGCGCCTCGAAGTTGCCGTGGGTCACCAATTCCGGGTTGAACGCGAGACCGTTCTCGAACAGAAACGATTCATAGGCTGCGTAGAGCTCCTCAGACTGTGGGTTCGTCTCCGGTCCACGTAGAAAGGCAACGCGGCGGCGTTTGCCCTGTTCCGTGAGATGCTCAAGAGCCGCTCGAACTCCCGCCTGGCTGTCCACGGTCAATGACGGAAACCCGTGAATCAGCGCGCCCACACAGTAGATCGGGATGGGCGCGAGGGTGCCTAGAAACTCAGCTAGGTGAGCAAGGCCCAGCTGCCGGCTCAGGGGACCTGTGCAGACGACGAGCGCGTCCAGGTGAGTCTGGCTGATGCAGTCGTAGAGCTGGTTGCGCTGGGCCGGCGACCCAGCTTGCGCCAGCGTCCCCCCGACGATGGCCGTGATGCTGATGTCCAGTCGCAGAGCCTCCTGATTCAGGCCCTGGAAGACACGGCGCTGGTATTCCTCGGCGAGGTTGTCGGCGAGGAACCCGACCTGTAAATGGGGGCGCGACAATTCAGCTCCAGCCGACCGAAAGTAGCGTTTTTGTGTAGGCGCTGCAAATCGGTGGTTGTGGTGCGTAGCGCAGTTGATTACCTACACGGAATGGACGCGGCGGAACAGGGGCTCGACTGGGGCTTCTGTAAGCAGGCCTTGCAGCGCTATTCCCGGACATTTGCTGTCCCAATTTCGTTGCTTCCCATCCGCCTAGAGCGGCTCGTGACGTGCGCCTACTTACTTTGTCGAGTCGCCGACACGATCGAGGACCATGCCGATTGGCCGCGTGCGACTCGCGAGAGGCTCTATCGCGAGTTTTTGGACATGCTCGACGGCGGCAGCACTGACGACTTCCTCCAAGCTGTGCGCCAAGCGGGGGGCGTTCCGGAGGAAGCCGAACTCTTGGCGGGCATCGAACGCGTGATGCGGGTCTTCCGCGAGGTCCCTCAGGGACTGCGGCAGATCTGTACGGACTGGATCGGCGAGCTCACCCGGGGTATGGCGATTTATAGCCAGCGTCGGCCCGGTGATGACGGCGTGCACTGCCTACTGTCTGAAGCGGACTTGCA
>JBDKJZ010000413.1:0-5548 GCA_039796375.1 Pseudomonadota bacterium | reverse complement strand
AGCGTGCACTTCGACTCGGGCTACGTTTGATCAAGGGGTTACGCCGGCAAACCGCTTTGAACCTGGAAGTGGCGCGCGAGGAGGCACAGTTCTCGGATTTAGAGGACCTCGTGCGGCGTGTGAAGCTGCGCAAAGATGAAATCGAGACCCTAGCGGAGGCGGGTGCACTTGAGGGGTTGGTGCCCGGACGCCGGCAAGCGCTGTGGGCCGCGAGGGCTCCTCGGGGGATGGGGCTCTTTGAGGGGGTGGGCAGTCGTGAGCGGCCCGTGGTGCTGCCGCCCGTGAAGGCGGCGGATCAGCTGATACTCGACTATAGTCGCGTGGGATTATCGATTGACGACCACCCGATGTGTCATTGGCGCTCTGAGCTGCGCGCTAATCGGGTGGTGCGCGCTTGTGACTTGGCTGATATCAAGCACGAGAGCCAGGTGACGGTGGCGGGCCTGGTGCTCTCGCGACAGCGTCCAGGGACAGCGAGCGGTGTGGTGTTCATCACCTTAGAAGATGAGACCGGAACGATGAACTTGGTGTTGTTTGCACAGGTGTACGAGCGCTTTCGCTTGGCGGCCAAACACGCGACCTTGATGTTAGTGACGGGCAAGCTTGAACGGCAGGTGACGCTACCGCGACCCGGCGAAGTGGGGCGCCCCACGCCCACCTTGCACGTCATTGTTCAACAGCTGGAACGTTTGGACGTGCCTGAACACAGGCTGCGACATCGCTCGCGGGACTTTCACTAAGGACGGCACCTAGTTGGGACCGGCCCAGTCAGTGAATCGGAGTCTCCCACGACGCTGTCTTTGGACACAAGAGTCCGCCCCTGGATGCCGATTACAAAACACGAAACTCGCCACTGAAGCTGGGCGAGGGGACACCCATGCCGCTACTTCCTCGGAGAGTCCCGTCACCCAAGGTCAGCGTTGCGCCTCCGAGGCTTGCCGGCTGGTGCGTCACAGTCGCGCTGTTTTTCGCCGTCCACGCCGTCCACGCCGCTGGGGCACCCCCTTCCAGCCAGGGTGCGACTGATGCAAGCGCCGACGCGGGGTGGCACGCGGCAATCCTCGGAGTAGAGCTGTACGAGCGCGGCGAACCGGTGTTCTTTGACGCCGGCCAGGCCCCCCAAGCCACAGCCAACCCAGTCACATCGCCGCCCGCTTTGCAGTCCCTCGGGTGCAAGCTGCAGCGGGGGGTGACTGATTTTAGCTGGGCTGGCCTAGTGTTCTCTTCAGGACTCACCCTCGCTGCGCTGAGGCGGAGGAGCCGCTGGTCGCGCTGACGTGAGTGAGCCTGAAAACTCGCGGCTCCTTTGCGCAGCCGAGGCTCTATACCTCAAAAGGTTTGGCGCGCTTCTGAACAAAGAACCTTGGCTAAAAGAGCCTAAGCGCTGGCTGCGCTCTCCTGCGTGAAGAGCTCCACCGGCTCATCTGCGCTGCGCTTCGGCATATCGAGAGCAGAAGGGATCCGGGAGCTACGTGCCCCCGCTTTTTCATTCACCTTCACCGAGACCATGCGGGACACGCCGGGTTCACCCATGGTGACGCCGTACAACACGTCGACGGACTGCATCGTCTGCTTAATGTGAGTGATAACGACGAACTGCGAGCTAGCCGTCATGGCGCGAATAGCCTCGTTGTACCGGCTCACGTTCGCCTCATCGAGCGGGGCGTCAACCTCATCCAGAATGCAGAACGGCGAGGGGCGATGCTGGAAGATGGCGAAGATAAGAGCGGTCGCGGTCAAGGCTTTCTCGCCGCCGCTCATTAGCTCGATATTTCCGAGCTTCTTACCAGGTGGCTGCGCCATGATGTCCACGCCCGTCTCCAGGATGTTCTCCGGATCCGTGAGAGTGAGCGCCGCGGTGCCCCCCTTGAACAAGCGGACGAAGGTCGCCTTGAAGAGCTCATTGACGGTATCGAAGGTCTCGCGAAAGCGCCGCTTGCTCTCGCGGTCCATGTGCTTGATGGCGCGCTCTAGCTCGATCAAGGCGCTGTCGATATCGACCTTTTGATCGTTCAGCTCAACGAAGCGCCGCTCAGCGTCTTCGTATTCAGTCTTGGCGTCGAGGTTAACTGGGCCCATGCGATCGATCAGCTTCGTTAGCTCATCGATGCGGCGTCGGTGTTCCGCGTCGGGCGCGGGGCGCGCGTGGTAGTCGCCCACAACGCGCGGCAAGTCGAGCCCGCGGAACTTCTCGGCGACGCCGCGAACCAAGTGCTCTCGCTCAAGGCGCAAGCGCTGAAGATTCATCTGTGCGTCGCTCACTTGTTCGTTCAGCTCGGCGAGTTCTACGCGCAGCTCGCGGAGCTCACCCTCGCACTGACCGAGACCCGAACGTACCTGATCGAGTAGTCGGCGGACCTCGTCCAAGCTGCGCTGAGCTGTCTGAGCAATCAGCGCAGCCTCGCCCTGCGCTTCCTTAGTCGTCAGCAGCTGAGCTGCGACTTCGCCGAGCGTCATCGCAGACTGAGTCATGTCAGAGGCCAGCCGCTCGATGCGCGTAGCCGCTTCGTTGGAGGAACCTTCCACACGGGTAAACGACGCCCGTGAGGCCTCGAGTTGCTCCCGGACCTGGGCCAGGCGCACCTTGCGCTCGGTAACGGCCACGCCCTGGGCAGCGGTCCTCTCTTTCCAGGAGGAGGCTTCTAGCTCCGCCGCTTCCAGCGCAGAGGCCAGCTCAGCTTGGCTGTCCGAGAGCTGGAGCAAGCGAAGCTGATCGGCCTCAAGCGTTTCCCCCATGGCGCCCAGCTTCTTGTCGAGCTCGGATCTTTCTTCACTGACGCGATCGTAGCGTTCCTGCTGCCGACCCAGGTCCAACTTGGCCGCTCCGAAGTCTTTCTCGGCAGTGAGAAGCTTGAGCTCCCGCTCGTGTTTGCTCTGCCGCGCGACGACGAGGTCTTGCTGCACCTGCTCGATGCGCAGCTTGAGCTCTTCGTGGCGCTGCTTGGCCGCGGCACAATCGGCATTCAAGCCCTCCACAGTCGCGACGAGCTGACCAATTTCCCGCTTCTGTTCGACCATCGCAGCCGCTACGTTGTCGCCACTCCCGCCGCTGACGAGGCCGTGCTCACCGACGACGGTGCCGTCGAGCGCGACAGCGATGACGCCAGAATATTGGGCGTTGACCTCGAACGCGTGCTGCGCGTTCCGGACCACGACCGCATCCCCAACCAGCGACCGGACGAGGGCTTCGTCTTCGGGAGCGTATCGGAGGTGGTCGATCAACTGACCGAGGACGCGAGTATCCCCCTCGGCTTGGCTGTTCTGGCCGGCGACGTACGCCGGACGCTGGAAAGCGATCGTTGCGCGCCCCCGGCGATTGGTCTTCAGCTCTTCGAGCAGCTGCAAGCCTCGCGCAGGGTCTTTCACGATCACTGTCTGTAGCCACTCACCCATCAGGCCGGCGAGCGCATCGGTGTATTCGTCTTCGACTTCGACTCGATCGGCCAACATGCCGAGCACAACAGGGTCCGCGGACGATAGTAGCGCTTTTGTCCCTGCGCCGACGCCCTCCAGGCGCTGATGGAGCTCCTGCAGTGCCTTTAGACGGCTTTGTTTCTGTTGGCTCTCCCGCTGCAGCTCAGAGAGTTCCTTGCTAAGCTGTTCCTGCTGCGGCTTCAGGGCGGCCAGATCCGTCTGAAGCAGCTCCGACTCGTCGAGCGTGCTCGCTTGCGCTTGTTTGAACTCAGCAACGACCGCAAGCAGCGCCTGGTGACTGAGCTTGAGACGCTCGATCTCTGTGGCCAGCTGACAGCGCTCTTGCTCAAGCCTGGCGCGGCGCACGGTCGAGTCTTCTAGTTGCTGAGTGATTGACGAGATCCGCGTGCTCGTAGTCGCCTGTTCTGTGCGCTCGGCCGCGGCTTTTGCGCGCAGGTCTTGAACCTGTTGAGTCGCTTGGTTTTCGGCAGCGCGGAGCTCGTCCAGTTGCCTCTGTTCTTCGGCCGCGTCCGTGTTACGGCTTTCTTCGTCTTTCGAGAGGAGCGAGATGCGAGCGTCCAGCTCAGCAGCTTCAGCCGCGAGCGTGGCCAGCTTGACCTCTAGATCTGCCTTCTCGACGCGGCTCGCGTCCAAGCGGTCGCTCAAGTGTACGCGTCGGTCGCGGGCCCGCTCAAAGTCGCTCGTGAGCTGCGAGACTCGCTGTTCAGCGGCAACGGCGGCGCTGGTGGCTGCGTCGTAGCGCGACTCAATGCTCGACGCTTCTTCGCGCGCGGCATTCAAACGAGCTTCGCTCTCGGCGATCTGAACACCGACCTCGGTGCTCCGGGCTTCTTGGGTCTCCAAGGTCTGAGCGTGGACGCGGTTGACGACGATGAGCTCAAGCAAGCGATGCGACGCATCGTGTAGGAACAAATCCTCAAGCTCACCCCGGTACGAGATGAAGCGCTCCGCTTTTGCGGCTTGGCGCTTGAGCGAGCCGCGAGTTCGGTCGATCTCCGAGACGATGTCCGTGATGCGCAGCAAATTCTGTCGCGTAAGGTCCATCTTGTGAGCGGCCTGTTTGCGACGCAGACGGTACTTGGTGATGCCTGCCGCCTCTTCAATGTACAGGCGGCGATCTTGCGGGCGGGAGCTGACGATCTGCCCGATGCGGCCCTGCTCGACGATCGAATACGCCTTCGTGCCGACGCCGGTGCCGAGGAATAGATCGGTCACGTCGCGCAGGCGCACCTGTGTCTTGTTGACGAGGTACTCACTGGTGCCGTCGCGAAAGAGCCGACGAGTCACGGCGATTTCCGGGTATTGACGGTACTCCTCCGGGAGGGACTCCGCATAGGCGGAGTCGTTGTTGTCGAAGGTCAGCGTGACTTCAGCCAGGCCCGCCGCGGCGCGCGAGTCCGAGCCGCTGAAGATGACGTCTTCCATCGCGCGGCCGCGCAGGTGCTTTGCGCTTTGTTCGCCCATACACCAGCGAATGGCGTCCACGATGTTCGACTTGCCACAGCCGTTTGGCCCAACGATGCCGATCACGTCGTGATCGAAGTGCACCACCGTCTTATCGACGAAGGACTTGAAACCGCAAATCTCTAGTTTTTTGATGTGCATGGGTTGCTCTCAAAACTCGGCAGCTGGGTCAGGTTAGCCCGAGGTCGGTCAATTCGTCTGGCAGCTCTCCGCGCAGCGGGAGCGCCGGAGCGGACGACGTGCCATGCAATCGACTGTAACCTGATGTCATGTATGGCGCCCTCGGTTCAGTCCAACCCTTAGCTTGAAAGCTTTCGGCTGACAAGCGTTCAGTCTCAGAAGTTCAGCATTCTGGGTAACCCTGTAGGTAGCACAGCGGCCCGCTCGCATTCGGGGCGGCCGGTTCCTCAGTGGCGTGCATTTCCTAGCGTCGCCGGCGTTGACAGGCACCGCGCGGCGCCACATTTGTGCACCTCGGTTTGGAACCCCTGGAACCGATATAGCCCCATGACCTACGACTACATCTGCACCGCCTGCAAACACGAGTGGGAGGCGAGCCAGCCCATCAGTGATCCGCCATTGACGAAATGCCCTGCCTGCAAGAAGGCCAAGGCGCAGCGCCAGATCTCTGGTGGTGGTGGGTTCTTGC
>JBDKJZ010000412.1:0-5552 GCA_039796375.1 Pseudomonadota bacterium | reverse complement strand
CTCAGGAAGCAGTGATGACGATTACCAATACGAAACGAACAGCGCTCACAGGCTTATGGCTCATCCTCGCCGCTGGATGTAGCGCCGGTACCGACGCTCCAGACAAGGCACCTAGCGCCGGAGGAGCAGGGGGTGGAGCTGCAGGCGGCGAAGCTGCAGGCGGTGAAACAGCCCTGAGCCCTGAGCCAGGCAGACCGGCGGAGACCGCCGAGCCTGCACCTCCCGTGACGTCGCCTGGCACTGGAGGGCTCCCGCAGTCTCCTACCCCAACCAACGGTGGCCTCGCTCCCCCGGGGCCTGGCACGGGTTTCGATGATGGCCTGTTGTTCGCGAGCACTGAAGTGGTCGACTCCATGTCGATGCCCGAAGCCGCGGGGGGTGTTCCTGCCGATCCCCGCGCTCCAGGAGATGGGCACATGGCGACTTCCCGAGTACAGGGCTCGGTCCGAGGCACCGCCGAGTTTCGTCAACAGGGCACTTCCGTCACAGCCGTGGTCGACCTCACGGGTTGCACCGACGGTCGCTACGAGCTGAGTATTCACGAGGGATTCGCCTGTGACCATGACGGCGCGATTGGCGGCGTCTGGGACGGTCCCCGCGGAGCGGGGCTGGGCGAGCCCGGTGGGGGGGTCGCCTGCAGCGGGGGCCAGATCGCCTTGACCTACACGCGCGCAGGAAACGACCCGTCGACCAATTGGACCGTGGGAGATCACGCAGCAGCCACCGACGTTACCCCGCATGTGATTATCGTGCGGGACAGCAACGGCAAGCGCGTTGCGTGCGGCAACTTTTTCTGAAAAGTCCAAACAGGACGAGCGGGCCCTGAATGGGGCCCGCTCTCCCAATCAGACACGCTGATCAGTGCTGGGCTTTTCCCACAGGTTCAGCTTACCGTCTTGGGCGTGTTGGTCAATTTCGTTCAGCTCCTCCGTACTGAACTCTAGGTTCCGCAGCGCGCCAACGTTCTCCCTAAGTTGTTCGGCGGAGCTCGCGCCAAGCAAGGTGGTGGTCACGCGCGGATCCTTGAGCACCCAGGCGAGCGCCATTTGTGCGAGGCTCTGACCGCGTCGCTTCGCGATCTCATTCAGCGCCCGGACGTTAGCCAAGTTCGTGTCATTGAGGTGTGCAGACGTGATCGTCCCGCCACCAGGGCGATTGATCCGGGAATCCGCGGGGACGCCGTTCAGGTACTTGTCCGTGAGTAGACCCTGCGCGAGTGGGCTGAAGCCGATGCAACCCACGCCCTCATTACCCAAGGTATCGAGCAAGCCGTTCTCCGGCCAGCGATTGAGCATGCTGTAGGAGGGTTGATGGATCAGTAGCGGGATGTTCCGCTCGCGCAGCAGCTGTATCATCTCAGCCGTTTTCCCAGCAGAATAGGACGAAATCCCTACATACAGAGCCTTTCCTTGCTGCACGGCGCTGGCCAAAGCGCCCACCGTCTCTTCGAGCGGCGTGTCGGCGTCAAAGCGATGCGAGTAGAAGATGTCCACATAGTCGAGCCCCAGGCGCTTGAGGCTCTGGTCGAGACTGCTCAGCACATGCTTGCGGCTGCCGCCGCCTTGGCCGTAGGGGCCGGGCCACATCTCCCATCCCGCTTTCGTGGAGATGATCAGCTCATCGCGATAGGGCCGCCAATCTTGCTTGAGCAGCGCACCAAAGTTCACCTCGGAACTGCCTGCTGGGAGCCCATAGTTGTTGGCGAGATCGAAGTGTACGATCCCGAGATCGAACGCCGAGCGCAGCAAAGTGCGCTGTTTGTCGAGTGGCGATGAATCGCCAAAGTTGTGCCAAAGGCCTAGGGACAGCGCGGGAAGCTTCAGTCCACTCTTACCGCACCGGCGGTAGAGCATCCCTTCGTAGCGCGTGGGGTTTGCAAGATAGCTCATAACGCTTCACTCTGGGCCAGCTAGAAGGGCCCTGAGGTGAGGTCGTGGATAGCACTTATCGCGCGCAACTCCAACAGTCATATCGCTCTCAGTTGAGAGATAAGCGCGATTCCCAAGTGAGAGCCCAGAGCGGTCTGACTCGATGCCGCGAGCGACTCTGAAAATCACTCAGCTCAGCAACCATGGTCGCCACTCTTGACTTGGCCAGACCGGAATGCTCTTGAGCACCTCCGCCCTCTCGTGGCACGGACGCCCCACCGACGATATCACAGGTGGGCCCATCTCCTTCGCAGCTAACGTTCTTAAAGTGGAGCGTACCTTTCCCTGTTTTCGAGGTTTCTTCAGCAGCTTCATCTCCGCTGCAAGCGAGTCCGCCCCAACCGCACCCGACCGCTAACAACAGACCGAACTTGCCAACGCCCCGCGTCATCTCACTATGGCTTCTTACTAGATGATATGCAGCGGTAGCCACTAGGCGCCGCCCCTCTCCGTAGTACGGACCAACACCGATCCGGGTCTGTGATAGGCCGCGTTCAGCAGGTTCCTAACGTGAACGGAGAGCGTAAATTGGCGCCAGTCCCAAATTGCACTAGCACCGAGCAGCGCGACGCCGCCCGTCCTGTCGCCATCGTTCTCCCGTGAAGAGTAGGAAACCCTGTCGATTTCTGTGACCGACTCGAAGCGCGCTTCTTCCGCCACTTCGTGTTTCACCTGTGTGTTGTAGTTCACAGTTCCGATGATGCTCAGCCCGTCGGTGGGTTGTGACTTGAGGACCAAGTCACAACCCAATGCTGGAAACTTCGTCGGCCCCCCCCAGCTGCTCGTCGACGATGAACTCTGGCGAGGTCCTAGAGAGCGGCTTCGTGAACGACCCATTCAAAGCTCGCTGACGGCAACACCACCGGCAACGGTACCCCGGGCTTCAACACCGCAAGCAGCGCCTTCTGGGCCGGCGCCAGGACTCTGCCGCAATCTGGACCAATGTGGGTTGAGGCGGATCGCCTCTGCGACATCTACAACCCCATCGCAGCCTACGTGAACAAGAACATCCTCAACGGCGGGATGGACTTCTCAGACACGGTAGAAGGGTGTGTGATCTTCGGGTTCGGCGGGCTCTTCGATACAGCCGCGTTCTTCGGGACGTTCACGCAGTAACACCAGACGGCAGTCAGTCCGAAAAGGGCAGCGTGGTGAAACACGCTGCCCTTCGGCTATTTGGGCTCCGCCGCGATCCTGGTCCGGCGGACCCAGTGGTCACGAAGGCGTTTGGCGGCGGCCCTAGACCGGGGATGGGGGCCCGTTCTTGCCCGGCTAAGTCGGCAAGTCCTATCCAACCGCGGAAGTTGGGCCTGCCGACGCGAACGGCCTACCCGCACGGGCCTCAAGGTACTACTCTCACGAACGTATGCCTGAGAGCCGTCGTAGCTTCCCGCCAAGATCCCACCTGAGCTTTCTTTCGAGCCCGGGCCCCGGGCACCCTCTGGTATTAGCGCTGTCACGATACCGCCGAGAGGCTATCGGGTCGAAGCTGCTGCTTGCAGCGGCTAGCTTCTCCGCGTCGTCGCTCTTCGTCGTCGAAGCCGGTGCCCGCCCCGACGGGTTCGCCGTCGCCTGCGGTGACTGCCACTACGGCACGAAGTCCGAGCAGGTCTATAACCCAAAGCCGCTCGTGAGCGCCTCCGTGAGCCCGGAACGAGTCGAGCCGGGTGGCAGCGTGGAGATCAGCGTCGTGGTCGAGAAGAAGTGGGAGGACGCGCGCGTCGCGGGTTTTCTCGTCCTCGCCGATGCGACCTCGGCGCTCACCGCCATCGAACCTGACACGCACAACGTTGGAACGAAGCCAGCCGAAGCTCTGCCGAACGCGCTCGGCCACCAACGCGCTCGGATGTTGACGGATGGGCGGGCGACTTTCCGCGGCAGTTGGGCCGCGCCGACTGCGCCGGGCGCTTACGACTTCCAAGTCTTTGGCGTGACCTCGGATGACGGCGACGGTAAGGATGACGTTGGCGTTTTCCAGGAGGCGAACGACCCGTTCGAACAGACCGTGGTCACGGTTGGGGTTGGCTGCGACCTGGTCAACTACTACGAGGACCTCGACGGAGATGGTTTTGGCGCGACCCTGCGCAGAGCTTGCGCCCCCATCGCTCGCCACGTTGAAAAGCCCGGTGACTGCGATGACTCGCTCCCCGAAGTCAACCCGGGCGCCGCCGAGCGGTGCAGCCGCTTCGACGAAAATTGCGATGGCGACGCGATGATTCCGCTCGCTCAATACGCCGATCTGGACGGCGATGGTTTTGGCGCGCTGGCGGATGGAATCAATCTGGTCAGCTGCGAGCCACTCGCGGGCTACGCGCTAGAGCCCAGCGACTGCGCGCCCAGTGACCCGGCCGTTTTCCCAGGCGCGCCTGAGCTCCCAAACGGCAAGGACGACAACTGCGACCGCAGGAACGACGAAGCGGGGGCTGGAGGGGCCGGCGGAGTCCCCACAGCGCCGACGTCCACAGCCAGCGGGGGTGCCCAGCCTGGACCGGACGCTGAAGACGCTGATACAGGGGCCTCAGACGGCGGATGCGGGATAGCGGCGACTCAGACCTGCGCCGGTGGATGGAGTGTCGGATCTGTCTTGCTGCTGGGTCTGGCCGGCGCACTCCGTGCGCGTCGCCGCCACGCGTAGTTCGCCCCTAAAGACCGCTGCCTAAGACGTTCCGCACTCAAGAGGCCTGCCGCGGGGAGCCCCTAGAGTGCGAAGCCCTAGGCGAGGATTTCCGGGAGCACGCCGTTCACATGCTCCGCTTCACCGAAGGTGGTCAGGTCGACCCCGAACGCTTGGAAGAGCGCCAGGAACAGGTCGTTGTTGGTTCGACCATCGTACTTGGTGTACCGACCCGTATTGAGCTTCTTCGTCCCACCTAGAAGGACGTGCGGTAGGTTGTCGAAGTTGTGCCGCTGGCCGCTCTCAATCGCGTTCGTGTAGAGGATGATGGTGTTGTCCAGCATGGTACCGCTGCCCTCTGCGACGGAGTCCAGACTGGCGGCGAAGTCGGCGACCAACTTGGAGTGAAACTGGCAGATCTTGCCGATGTCGTGGTTCGGGCCATGCGACATATGGTGGTGATTGCGCAAGCCCTTTAGGAGTGGATCGTTGATTTCTCCGTAGTTGATAGTTGACTGCTCACCCATGAGCTGGAACGTGCTCACGCGCGTCATGTCGCACTGCATTGCTTTCTGAGTCAGGTTGAGTAGCTGCGAGGCCAAGGTCGGCAAGTTGGCGTGGGCCATAGAGTCCACCTCGGAGGGTGCCTGCTCCAAGTCGCACATCACCGCCACTTGGTTGGCTACCGAACTCTCCAGATCGCGAAGGTGGGTCAGGTACTCGTCCAGCCGAGCCTTGTCCTCGACGCCCACTGCAGCTTGCGTCTTCAAGAGGTCCCTCTCAACGAAGTCAAGGACGCTGACCCGCTCTGCGCGGAGGCGATCCGCCGTCCCAGTGTCACCTGGGGTAGCACTGGCCGTAGGCTTAACGAACGACGTGAGCTGATCGAATACCAGCTTCGGACGGTGTTCAGGCGTGACCGGCTGGTTAGGCCCAGTATACGAATAGCGGACGCGCGGCATCTGTCCTTGCGCCGCCTCAAACGTGTTCACCCCGGTATGAAGCGACTT
>JBDKJZ010000411.1:0-5559 GCA_039796375.1 Pseudomonadota bacterium | reverse complement strand
AAGCTGACGACGCCATACGGTGAGCTATTGCTAGAGCAGTCCGCGATCGAGGGAAGTGGGCTCGGGGGACCGCTGTTGTGCCGATTCTTGCTAGAGTGGGTGAGCCTGCAAGACAACGGGGCGATATGCCAACCTGGCCAAGTTCCGCTTTGGGCGGAGGTCAAAGGACCCGGCGATGGCCAGCTGCGCTTCGTTGCTGACGCGCTGACTCGAACCGCGGAGGCTCAGTTCCAGACGCCGGTGCCGCCCACGCTCGCCAAGTTTGTGGTGCAGGATCTGCCTGCGCAATCCGCGGCAATTCACAGCGCCGAAATCCTTGGTGCGCTCTCAGGCAGGGCCCCCGCGGGACTCCAAGTTCACAACCGTTCCGAGAAGGGTACCTACCTAGTCCTCCAGGGCGCGCGATTGGTGTTCCTGCCGCCTCGCACGAGCAGAACAGTCACCGGCATCGCTAGTGGTGAGTACTCCTACGTCTTTCGGGGGTTCTTCGGTGACGAGCACCGCTCGGAAGCGATGGTGAGCGTGCCGGGAGCGGTCACTCTCGAGGAGCCGGGCCTAGACGCCGGGGCCCCTTAGGCTTTCCGCAGCTACTCTCAGACGTCGCCCAGCTCGTCCTGATAGTCTGACAGATCGAACGTGACGCCCTCGATGCCGCCCTCGTGCATCTGTTCAGTCAGAGCGGCTATCACAATTTGAATCGCATCGAATCTGGTCGAGAAGGTGTAGTAGTCTGTGTCAGAGAGTTCCGGCAAGCTCGCGAGACGCTGCGCGACCAGCTCTCGGTCCTCGCGTGCCACTCGGAGTTCCGCCGAAGGGCCTTCGTGCTGGTCGGAGCCGGCTATCATTTCGTGGGCAATACCAACCGGGTTGATCGCCAAGAATACGGGCTGAATGCAAAGAAGCCACAAGTCCGGATTGGGCTCGACCGCCCGCCAGAACCCCGTGAGCTCCGCGGCTATCACCTGCCCGAAATACGCCCCCATTGACTGCGCCAGCAGCGGCCGAGCTTCGGGGCGCTGACGCAGATCCTCACGCGCCACGGCGGCGTAGTGATCCAACAGGGGCAAGGTGTCACTAGTGAAGTCCAGCTCCACCCCAACGGCGGCGTGGACAAAACGCACGCAGCACGCTGCTAGCTCAAGAACGTTCTCAGGCACCAAAGGGGCAACAGAATGGCCGTTAGATTCCACGCGGCGAGTGTACTCGGGACTCTTCGAAGCAGACACATAAAGCGCCGGCTGGTCCGACTCTCGGGGAAAAGTCACCTAGCGCGAGGATTCGGCTTGCACCCCCATGAAATGGGCGGATGCTTGTCAGACCATGCGGATCGGGATCCTAAGCGACATCCACGCCAACTACGAAGCGCTCAGCGCCGTCGTTGAGGCATTTCGCGGCGAGCGAATCGACCGCTACTATTGCCTGGGTGACACGGTCGGCTACGGCGGCTCCCCGAGCGAATGCACCGCCGTGATTCAGGATATCAGCCAGGGTACGATCCTAGGTAATCACGACGCCGCCGTGGCGGGCCGGATGGACTACTCATACTACTACGAAGCCGCGCGCCATGCCCTTGACGCTCATGCTGGAATGCTCGACCAGCAAAGTCTCGAGTGGCTTCGCGGGTTGCCGTACACGATCAAGTTGGACGACATTGGGGTGCACCTTTGCCACGGATCGCCGGTGCGACTGGAAGAGTTCGAGTACATCTTCGCCCCGGAGCAGGCTCGCGAGTGTTTGCCGATCTTTCACGAGATGGGTCACCTCACTCTCATCGGGCACTCCCACTTGTGCAAAGTCTTTGCGCTGACCCACGACAGCGTGGAAGAGCTTCCGCCGATCGACTTCGAGCTGTCGCCAGACTTCAAGTACGTAGTCAGCGTGGGCTCAGTGGGGCAACCCCGTGATTTCGACAACCGCGCAAGCTATACTCTCTACGACAGCGACACTCGACGCTTCGAGTTTAAGCGCGTCGAGTACGACGTGGAAGCGGCCGCGGAGAAGGTCCTTCGGGCCAACCTTGAACGTAACTTCGCCCACCGACTGTACATCGGGATCTGAGCGGAGTCTGAGCCTGTCGCTCAAGCGCCAACCGCCCGAACGTTGAGCCGTGAGTCTAGCGTGCGGCTACGCGGAGTGGTGCTAGGAACGCCGGCGGGCCCCGCGACGCCCGCTGGGATTAAGCCCCTGCCAAACGAGTCGCGGCGGTTGCTTGTCACCTAGGAACGGACGGATCAACAGAAATCCGGCGGCGAACCCGCCCAGGTGGGCAAAGAACGCCACACCGGCGCCCGAGACGTTCTCAGAGACGCTCCACGCCAGCGCCAAGTTCTGACCAAAAAACAAGAGGGCTATCACCCAAGCCGGGAGCGTCACCACCAACCCCAAGAAGAGCCACAGCAATGGCACCGTGTTGAACGCTAGAATCGGCGCCCGCGGGTAGAGCACCACATACCCGGCGACCACGCCCGCAATAGCCCCGGAAGCCCCCACCATCGGCACGGGGCTCCCCGCGTCGGCGAGCACCTGAGCGAGCGCCGCCCCCAAACCGCACAACAGGTAGAACGCGAGGTAGCGAGCCCGACCCAGGATGTCCTCCAGATTGTCCCCAAAGATGTGCAAGAACCACATGTTCGACCCGAGGTGAATCCACCCTCCGTGCATGAACATGCTGGTCACGACAGTCACGGACTCGCCCGCCGGGTCCTGCAGCAGGCGAGAAGGCACGAGACCGTACCAGGCCGTCAGCCAGAACTCGCCGGACAATTCGCGAATTCGGGTCGAGAGGAAGACCCCAATATTGAGGAGGATGAGGCCGATATTCAGCCACGAAACCCGTCTGGCAGGGTTGACGTCGCGTAGGGGAAAAAACAGCATCCGGCCTCCGACTGTCGATAGGGGTTCGGCGCGCCCACGGCAAGCGGAATTCTTGCCGCGAGCGTTTACCGCGAGCCGCCCTTGACACTATCCTCGCCGCGATTCTCATGCTTGGGCTTCGCTCTTTTCGTCGTCGGTTGCTGGCAGCGGTGATGCTTGGGCTAGGGCTCGCGGCATGCTCTGCTTCGGGCCTCAACGGCCGGATGTTTCGTCAGGATGACGTCGCTTTTCGCGTGGGAGAAATCCCAGCTGAGTGGCGCCTGCTCGACAACGAAGTGACCGAAGGGGAGATTGCGGCGTTCGCTTTTCGCGACGATCGGCAGCTAGCGACGATCGGCGCCGCTGGGCGTTGCGGACGAGACAGTGACGACGTGCCGCTCCGAGCGCTGACCCAACACCTCTACCTTGGCTTCACCGATCGTTCGTTTCAGTCCGAGGAGGAGTTCCAGCTAGACGGTAGAAGCGCGCTGCGCACTCAGATGACTGCGAGCCTCGATGGAGTTCCAAAACACCTGACGTTAGTCGTTCTCAAGAAGGACGGCTGTGTCTATGACTTCTGGCGGGTGGCTGAGCCCCCTGCCGGTTCCGGAACAGAGACGTTCGAACGTTTCGTTTCCGGGTTTCGGACCGTGAAGTAGGCGGCCTTGGCAGATCAAGGAAATCTGGGCCCCGCTTCGCGTCGGTCAATTTTGCCTCCCCCCGAACCCGGGGTGGCTCAGGCCCAGCTGCAGAGCTGGCAGCGTTTCCTTGTCCATATTGGCGACGCGACTCTCATGCTCTTTGGCGCGGTGCGGGCGCTGTTTCGCCGTCCGTTCGAGGGCAAAGAGATCTTGCGGCAGTTCGAGTCGCTGGGCGTGGCATCGCTGGGCATCGTGGTGGTCACCAGCCTGTTCATCGGCATGGTGATGTCGACGCAGTTCGCGTTCGGTCTCGAGAAGTTCGGCGGAATGGAGTACACGGGCCGCGTCGTAGCGTTGACCTTCGCGCGCGAGCTCGCGCCGACGCTCACTGCCGTCATTGTGGGCGGAAGAATTGGTGCAGGCATGACCGCTGAGCTCGGGTCGATGGCCGTGACGGAGCAAATCGACGCGATTCAGGCGCTGGGGGCCGATCCGATCAAGAAACTGGTGATGCCACGCTTGGTGGCCAGCATTCTCGTGCTTCCAGTCTTGGGCACGCTTGCGCTCGCCGTGGGGTTCTGCGGCGCCATGTTCATTACCGACATTCAGTTTCAGATCTCTAAAGAGTTCTTCTTGAGCTCGGCCTTGAACTCCGTCACCTACATGGACTTCTTCGTTGGGATCTTCAAGACGCCCTTCTTCGGCGCGATCATCGCGATCGTGGGGTGCCACTTCGGGATGCGCACCCGGGACGGTACCGCGGGCGTCGGAAATAGCACGACCACCACCGTGGTGGTCACCTCAATCATGATCTTGATCTGGGACTTCTTCCTGACGAAGTTCGCTTTCCAGGTATGGGACATTTGGACGATGCTTTGAACCTCGTCGTCGTCACCGGAGCCAACCGAGGCATCGGACAAGCGACGGCTCAACTGCTCGCCGCGCGTGGTCAGCGGCTGGCGCTCATCGCGCGCTCTGTGCAGAGCCTGGAACGGACACGCGACCTATGCAGCGCGGTACAGGTAGACTGCTACGCCTGTGACCTCGCCTATCCTGACCAGGTGAAAGCCACCGCCGAGAGCATCCGTCAGACCGGGAACCCTACGGCCCTAATCAACAACGCTGGCAGCGTTATTCGCAGCCACGTGGAGGCGCTCGCAGTCGCCGACTACGAGCGTCAGATGAACACCAATCTGCTAGCGCCAATGTTGCTGGCGCGGGAGTTCCTTCCGGGGATGCGCGCCGCCGGGCGCGGCCGCATTATCAACGTGGGCAGCATCAGCGGGACGCTCGGAAGCGCGGGGCAAAGCGTCTACAACGCTAGCAAATGGGCACTGACTGGCTTCACCAAGTCTCTGGCGGCGGAGCTGTCGGACAGCGGGCTAATGACGTTGGTTGTACTTCCGGGATCCGTCGACACGCGCATGCTTTCAGGCAGCGGCTACGCCCCAAGGATGAGCGCTCAGGACGTGGCTATGACGCTGGTCCACTACGCTCTCGATGCACCGCTCGCCCACAACGGCGGTGTCATCGAGATGCTTGGAACCTAAAGCCGGGTTTCACCAAGTCGCGCAAGCCCGCGCTTTCCAAGCGGGGTCCGGCTTACTGCAGGCAGTTCCCGTTTTCGCGCTGAAACTGGATCAAGTCTTGGAGGCACTGGTTGCCAAGTTTGGTTTTCGATGCCGGATCGCCGCCCGCCGCCGCTGTCATCTCGGCATCTAGCGTGCGCGCTCGCGCCTGAAGTTCCGGAAGGCCCTTGGCCTTGCCACAGTGGAACATGAAGGCCGACAGCCCGTCGCACTGCGGGATGCCGCTCTTTGGGATCAGGAACTCGCCTAGATCGCCGCTCGGCAGTTGAGCCGCTAGATCTGGAACGTCGCCAGAGGGGCCACCGGCGGCCAAGGCGCCTAAGGAACCCACGGCCCCAAAAGCGCTGAGTGCCCAGGGATTCAACGCCTCAACCGAGTACTCCCAAGCTTGAGCGTCGCCCTTTGCGAACGCTGCGAAGCCCGCCGTGACGCGCTTGTCTCCGGTGAGCTGGAGCGCCTTGAGCGACATGTTCAAC
>JBDKJZ010000410.1:0-5569 GCA_039796375.1 Pseudomonadota bacterium | reverse complement strand
CGTCCGGCGCTTTCGACCGGTTGCGGGGTCCAACACCGGAGGTCACCGAATAGCGGGAGGACGCCAAGGGCGCCTTCGATGCGAGCGGAGGGGGACGCGAAGTGTTCTGCCTGGCGCCGCTCAACTCACCGCCAGCGTTCTGCGGCGCTTTCGAGCTGAGCTCACGCCGAGCTCGCACGAGGGCGTCGGCGAAATCGGCAGCCGTCGGAAAACGATCGTCAGCTTCGAGCGCCATGGCACGCATACACGCGACAGCAAACGCATTTGGTATATTTCTCTCCGGTGCAACTATCCGAGGGTCTGGACGGTCGATCGTCAAATGACGACCCAAGACCTGGCTGACGCTCGCTCCAAAGAATGGGACGGACCCGGTCAATAACTGAAAGAGCACGACACCGGCTGCGTAGATGTCAACGGAGGCAGTCGCCGCGGCCCCGAGCGCTTGTTCTGGCGCCATGTACTCCGGCGTGCCGGAAACGATGGATGAGCGGCGCCCCGCGTTGAGCTGAGCCTGCGCGATGCCGAAATCGATGAGCTTCACCCGCTCAGCGCCGGACTCAGTCGTTTGCACGACGACATTCGCCGGCTTAACGTCCCGGTGCACCACTCCGTTCTCGTGGGCGTATTCCAGCGCGATCAACAACTGCTCCATCAGTCCCGCCACACGACGGAACTCAAACGGGGCTTCATCACCTAGCATCTCTTCGAGTGTCGGCCCCTCGACGAGTTCCATAACCGCGTAGAGCTCCCCGCCTTCAGCGGCGCTCCGCTGTCCGAAGTCAAGGAGGCTGACCACATTGGGATGACTCAGCTGAGCGCACAATTGGGCTTCCAAGCGGAAAGGATTAACGATGTCAGCGTGCGCGCTGAGCTCCGGCAGGACGACCTTGACCGCGACCTTTCTGCTGAGGCTGACGTGCTCCGCTGTGTAGATGCGACCCATGCCACCTTCGGCGAGGATGCCGGTAATACGGTACTTTCCCTTGAGGGTATTCCCCACCATCGCATCCGCGGTCGCGCAAGCCTCGACAGCCGCTTCGGACAGGGGAAGTGTCTTGGCGAGCTGGTGTTTGATATCGCTTTCAGTCACCGCTCGTTCCTCCCAATTTGCAAGACCCCTCGCTTGGCACCCGGCTCCCCCAGAAAGCCAAACTACCGCTTCGCCAGCCTACATTGAACCCGTTGTCACCACAAGCTTCTGGCGGCCAGCCCGGACCTCGATGACCCAATGGGAGCGCCCGGTGCTCCGATTCGGTTCATCGCGAAGAGTTTCGGGTGTGAAAAGCTGAAGTTCGGACCGTAGCCGCGCCGATCGTCGAACTCTCACATGGTCAGGCCTCAGCGGTCGCGTGCATGATGGTGTAGTGGAACACGCTACCCGAGCGTCGCCCCATACTCTGCAACTCGCGCTGCACAGCTTCGGCAAGCGCTGCTTCAGGCATTCGTGCTTCCAGCAAGGCCGCTTCGGCTGAGCGCATCAGCTCGCCCATATAGTCGAACATCTGCTGACGTCGCTCGGGGTCGCGATCGTCGAGTTGGATGAGAATCGAGCTCACGGTCACCCGCCGATAGCCCGCTTCATGCAAGAGCTGACCAAGACGCGCTCCGACGTCTGGATCCCCTCCGAGGCTGCGCTGCAAGCGGTTGTACGCGGCGAAGTATTCAGCAGCGACCCCAGGCATCTCCGGCGACAAACAGAAACTCTGGTTGAACACTTCGAAAACAGCGAGCAGTCCCCCAGGAGCCAGGCAGCTTCTCACCGCGCGGAGGAGCGCTGACGGCGCTTCGCTGTGCTCAAGCACCCAACAGATGAAGGCACCATCATGGCCTCGCAGCTGGTCGTCCAGGTTGCGCACTCCACCGGAGCTCAGTGCATCGCTCGCACTGTGAGCCTCTTCCGCTCTAGCGTGCCCGCTCCGGCGATGGCCGTCGTTAACGCGCAGCGCGTCTGCACAAACGGGCGTGACGCGCTCTGAGGCGCCCGGCACAGACTTCAGCCACTCGACGCAGGCCTCATGGCTAGAATGCTCGCGCTCAAGCGCCGTCACGCAAGCACCCGGATACAGCTTCAGTATCAGCGCCGTCTGGCCACCAACGCCGCTGCCCACCTCAAGAATGCGCCGGCAGCCATCGAGTGGGCGCACGCTGAACACCCAGGGTGCCAGGTGGTCCGCTTGGGCGCGCAATCGCCGCGCTTCCTCAGGTGAGTAACCATGAAGGTATGCCATTTCCTGAGCGCTCTAGCTCACGGCGGAAGTGTTGTCGACTGGTCACGCGAGGACCATGCCCAGTCCCCATGCGGTCTTTGAGCAGTGAGCGCGCCTTGCGATGATCGCCGAACTGGAGACCGCGTGTAGGACCCGCTGCAGAGCCCAAGGATTCACGGGATGACAGGTCCGGAGCGGGAGCGTGATTCACCGGAGAGAAAACATATCGACCCGACGGGGCCAGCCTGGACAACGCGCGCGAAGCGTCAGCGGCGCCTGCGCGCAACGCACAACGCCAACGCGAGCCCCACTAGAGCGACACCACCGCTTCGTTGCGTTCGGTCACTCGGCGAACTGACCCTGCAACCACCACTCTCGTCCGGGGGCAGCGGAACGAGACCGGGTTCGCCACCTGCGCCGGCCACCATTGCCGGGGGCTCACCCCCCGCTCCGCCCGAAGAGGGGACTCCACCTGGAGGCGCGACGCAGGCGTCGTCTATCTTGCGGTTGCAGTCATCGTCTATGCCGTTGCAAATCTCGGGAGATGATGGGCTCGCGGTCGCGTTCTCGTCATCGCAGTCGTCAAACGTCGTGGCCCAGCCAACGACGGGCGGACAGCCGATCTCAGACGTGCTACCCGAAACCGCGCCGTGACCATCGCCATCCAGGTCGGGGTACAACGCCGCGGTGTTCAGACCCTCATCAATTTTTCCATCGCAGTTGTCGTCCTTGAAATTGCACAACTCCACAGCGTTGGGATTTCGGACCGGGTCGCCGTCCTCGCAGTCCAGCCCATTAGGGACGAGCTTCGGCACCGGTTCGCAGCTGGGCACCGACGTCCGCTCCGCATCTCCGAAGCCATCCAAATCTAGGTCGGGAAAGTACTCTGCTCCTTCGCAGCCGTAGGCCACCCAGGTCTGCAGAATCGCGGCGATGTCATCACCGGGCACCATGTTTCCGTTCGCTGCAACCGAGGAGACCTTGAAAACCGTAATTCCTACGTCCAGGGGCGCGGTCCAGCTGAACTCCCACGTCGCAGTGCCGTTAACGAACGGTTTGGGTTTTACGTGGGTAATGATCCCCGGCTTTTCGTGCTTGCGCTGGAACTCCGGGTCGACGATTTCGAGCTGTCCGGCGTCAGCTTTGGCGAGAAATCCGGAGAGCATTTCCGCGGACTTGACTACCAGCTTGAAGTTGGCGGTCCCCCCGGGCTGAATCTGGTGGCTGTCCACGGTGACCACGGCGTCCTTGATGTACCCGTGCTCGTGGCAACCAATACAAGTGTCAATATCCGTACCAGTTTGTCTGGCTTGAGCCGCCTGGGGAACGCTAGCACTGATCAGCCCCGCGCATGTGACCAGCACAAACCGTTGGGAAACCAGGGACTTCACTCGGCGTGAGGTTTCAAGAGAAAAAAGCATGTTCACGGGGGTAAACATAGTCTATTCGGCGGGCTCGGGTACCCCGAGCCCCTCAAAAATCACTTGCCCCGAGGTGGTGAAAACCCCGTCCACTCCGACCGGTACGACCATTCCTTCGGCCAGTCTACCCGGGGCAGAGAAGTCTGCCCCCGGCGAAACAATGCCGAAGTCGCGCGGAACGAGGGTCAGGAGGACCCAATTAAATGAGCCGTTCCGAACCGCGAGCGACGCAACTCTCGTCCGTCGAAACGGCGGGCTCCGCTCAGCGGAATCCCCTGGGACGCTCGCTTTCCAGCCGGAACGCTGAACATGCGCACCTCACCACGGACTTCGGGCGATGGGTCTGGGGCCCTATGCGCGCGAGCGAGGGCGCACCAACACCCCTAACCACCAAGCGTCGCGAGGCGCTCTTGGATCAAGCGGCGCACCTGTCCCAAATCGTAACGCAGCGGTTTGGCCCCCGCGGGGAGCTGACCCACGTCGCGGGAAATCCCATCGACGACGACGCGGGACTTTTCATCCAATTGTAGCCAGTCGCCAAGCTGGCCTAGGCGCGCAACTTCACTCTCGCTGATCTGGCCGTCCAGGCGGGTCATCCACGCGGCCACCGCATAGACGAACAACCTGTCCTGCCTCGAGAGCTTCGTCAGCGCAACCTGCTGAGCGCTCACCGGGTTCTTGGTGGCCTCATCGATCGCCGCGATCTCTTCAAGCTCTAGCCCCTCATCCGAGGCCAGACGCACGATCGCGTCCGCTTCTTCTTGATCCAATTTGCCATCAGCCCATCCGACCGATGCCAACGCCATGAAGACGTCCCGCCCTAGTTTCTCCGCCATCTCGCTATTTCCCTCCGGCTTCAACGACTCCCCTGCACGCTACCATGGGACGCGCCGAACGAGCAGCAATCTTGGAGCTGCCCCGAGGCGGCGGGCAATGGCGCGAGGTGCTCCACCTGAGGCACTCTGACGAGCGGCTACGATTCAACTCGGAGGCAGCCCGCTTGACGAAGCGGGTACACTCGGACTTGGGCCGCGGGTTGGCGGACCGCCCGTCATCACCAGCTGGCGAGAGGAGCCTCGCTGAAGGAGAATAGAAGGCGTATGGACAACCGCTACTTGGTCGACATCGGCGCACTCCTTAACGAGGAGGAGCGACTGGCTTGGCGGACAGTCCGCGATTTCGGTGAGCGGCGCATCGCCCCCCAGATCGCCGCTCACTACGAGGCCGGCACCTTTCCGAGCGAGCTGGTGGTTGAGTTCGGTGAACTCGGGCTCTTGGGTGGCTCACTCGACGGTTACGGAGGCAGCGGGATGGGCGCCGTAGCCTACGGTCTCAGCATGCTAGAGCTTGAACGCCAAGATAGCGCCATGCGCTCGTTTTGCTCCGTCCAGTCCGCCCTCGTGATGTGGCCCATTTACACGTACGGCGATGAGCACCAAAAGCAGCGCTGGTTACCAGCGCTGTCCACAGGCGCCAGCATAGGGGCATTCGGACTCACAGAGCCGAACTCGGGCAGCGATCCGGCGAGCATGCAGACCCGCGCCGTTCAGCAGGGAAGCGAGTACGTCCTGAATGGTCGAAAACAATGGATCACGAGTAGCCCCATCGCGGACGTGTTTGTGGTCTGGGCGCAGACCACTGACACAGGAGCCAGCGCGCCCGTGATTCGTGGCTTCGTGCTTGAGCGAGGGATGGCCGGGCTCAGCACGCCCAAGCTCGAAGGCAAGCTGAGCTTGCGCGCCTCGTGCACCGGCGAAATCGTGATGGACGAGGTCCGCGTGCCTACGTCGAACCTTCTGCCGGGGGTGAGCGGCCTCAAGGGACCGCTCGGCTGCCTGAGTCAAGCCCGGTACGGCATTGGTTGGGGCGCTTTGGGTGCCGCGATGGCTGTCTATGAGTGCGCACTCGAATACAGTAAGACGCGCAAACAGTTCGGCAAAC
>JBDKJZ010000409.1:0-5579 GCA_039796375.1 Pseudomonadota bacterium | reverse complement strand
GGTCTTGAGCTGGCTCGACAGAGGTCGAGGTTGGGGCCCCCTGGTCGTCCCGCCGCGAGGGCCGCGGGTCGAGCGAGGTCTATTCGCCACGCGCTCGCCGGACAGGCCGAACCCCCTCGGTCTCTCCTCGGTTGAGCTCACGGGGATCGAAGGTTTGACGCTACAGGTCCGGGGTATCGATCTGCTGGATGGCACGCCCGTATTGGACATCAAGCCCTACGTCCCTTACGCCGACGCTTTCCCAGAAGCCTGCGCAGGATGGATTGATGAAATCCCTCGGGACACCCCGCAAATCGCGCGCTTCTGAGCTGGCCTGGATAGGCGCCCTCCTAAAAAGCGTCGCCCGGCTCAGCTGGCAAGGTCTTCCGCCTTTAGCGACGTGAGCTCTGAATGAGCGTACGCGCCGCGCGCAGCTGAGGACGAAACCCCGGCGCCAGCCTGCCGAAAGTGCGGGTGGTTGTGTCGTTCAGCACCACCTGCAGTGCCCAACCGGGGTTAGCTTTCGTGCCTACCTGCTGCTCGCGGAGCTCTGCGACCCGTATGAGGGCAATCTGCTCGGTGATCGTCACAAACAGCCGCGTCGCGATCGTCAAACGCTCCGGATCGACGAGCACAACTCGTTGGACTGTCAGCGGGCGCTGCAGCATGAAGAGCCCCGCCATAATACCGAGAGAGGCGAGCACGGGGGCCAGGGTGGGCTCTACCTTCCACAGCCAGTACAGGTACGCGAGTACCGCAAGGCCAATAAAGCACATGTAGACGCTTAGGCTCGGTCGCAGCTGTAGGCGGATATCCCGATCAGTAGAGGGCATAGCTACCTCTACCAAGTGGCCCAGAGAACTGAAAGCTCGACAGACGAAACGCCCCAGGCACGGCGATTTCTATGCTTGAAGCGGCGACCGAGCCTCTCAGGGTCTACCCTGAGAGGCTTCCGAACATCCGCACCCTTGTTTACGTCAGGTGGACCTAGCGGGCCGCGCAGTAAGCGTCTCGCTGGCTGCTGTCGGTCCCCGGCGGGTAGGCCGTAATCGACGCAAAGTAGTAGGCCGAGTTCGCGGCGTTGACCTCAATCGCCTGGGCGATGGCCGCGCGCGTAGCCTCGTCTGGTGCGTCGCGCATCGCGACAAAGTTCTGCCACGCGAGCTCACGCCAGAAGAAGATAGCGTCGCTGCTGCCGCCAACCGGGTAGGTCGGATCGAGCAGGGTCGCTACAGGCGAAGCGTCTACCTGTGCCAAGAACGAGTTAACGAGCGTGTGGTCATCGTAGCTGACAGGGTAACCCGCCCGATCGAGGTCGTACAAAGTAAACGCTAGGTCACGCTGGATGTGAGCGCTGATGCCCAACAGAGCGTTGCCCTGCGAGGTCAGGACGCCCGCCTCCGCGAAGTCAAACGCGATCTGCCACGCCGGCGGAACGTAGCCGTTACCGGAGTGGTAGGCGTCATAGGCGTTGAAGTAGTAGTCGGCGAACACGGCGTCTTCACGCGTGACTGAGCTCACGTCGCTATACCCGGTGCTCAGCGCCGTCTCCTGGTATTTCTGAGTGGTCAGCAGGTAGACCAGCGAAAACACGGCGTCGTGGTCGCAGGTCTTTTCCAGCTTCTTGTAGCGCTTTGTCATCTCTTTGATGACGTGGTGCACGCACTGCAACTGCCCCTTCTGACACTGAGGCTTGTCAGCCAACCCTTTCGCCGACGACGCACCGGCAGACAACAGCACAACAGCCCCCAATAGACCCGCACCCAACCAAGATATTCGTTTCATCGCTACCTCCGAGGATCAGTGAACAAGGCGCACGTTGTGCACGCCTCGTTCAACTTGGCTACCGGTGGCGCCGCGGGGACACAAGAACTTTATGGGACTTCACAGACTTGGTGCAACCACACCGTCGGCAAGAGTGCGTGAAGTGGGACACACACGCTGATCTAGTCTTCAGCTGCGAGCAGCAGGCTCACGTTTGTCCCACCAAACCCGAACGAGTTGGACAGCGATAGTTTCACGTCGGCGTTGATCGGCTCAAGAATCGGCGGGTAATCTGTTAGCTCGGGGTCGAGCGTTCCAATGTTAATGCACGGCGCGAGCCATTTGTTCTTCATCATTTGTAGGGTGAAGACCGCTTCTATCGCACCGGCGGCAGAAACGCTGTGCCCTACGTAGCCCTTGATCGAAGAATAGGGGACGCGGCGCTCTCCGAAAAGCTGGCGCATGGCCTTCACCTCGCTGATGTCCCCCAGGGGAGTCGAGGTCCCGTGCGTGTTCACGTACTCCACCTCGGAGGCCTGCACGCCCGACTGGCGGAGCGCAGCCTGCATCGCACGGAGGCCACCGTCCGGGGCCGGCGCGACCATTTGCCCGGTACCGTCCGAGGACATGCCGAAGCCACGCAAGACGCCCAAGATGTTGGCACCACGAGCCTCAGCGTGGCGACGCGTCTCGAGCACGACGATGCCAGCACCTTCACTCAGAATGAATCCCTCGCGATCGGCGGCGTAGGGACGGGAGGCGATCTCGGGGCGTTCGTTGTCAACGCCGTTGAACGCTCGCATCGAATCGAATCCAGCGAAGAAACTCAGGTGGATCGCGTCTGAGCCACCGGCCAGCGCAATGTCAGCGGCACCCGTCTGCAAGAGGAGCGCCGCCATGACGATATTGTACGGACCGGTGGCGCAAGCGGCCGTCAACGAGCAGGACGGCCCTGTCGCCTCGAGAACGGTCGACAAATTCGCGGAGATCGTCGAAGCCATCAGCTTCGGAACTGACGCCGGTGACACCTTCCGCATGCTCTTGGTGCTCTCGAGCTTAGCGCGGGTCTCATCCATCGCGTCGCAGTCGCCCACCCCGCTACCGACGAACACGGCCATGTTGCGAGTCTCACACCGGGCCTCGGCGATCGCGTGACGCGCCGCGAGCAGGGCCATCCGAGCGCTCCGCCCCATGAAGCGCCCTTGAGCCGCCGACACTCCCAGCGCCTGGTTCGACAGGTCCGCGGTCACCTGACCTATCAGTTGACAACGACCATCAAACTCGACCGCTTGATCCCAGATCGTGAACGGCTTGCCTCTGCCCGTGCGCAGCATCTCGGCGACGGTCGCAACGTCGTCGCCCAAGTGGCAGCACATCCCGCCGCCGGTAAATACGATATCCTCGGATCGCGCTGTCATGGGTGCCTACGCTAGTGTCGGCAGTCCGATTGGCGCCACCAAATTCGCGCCGAGTCCGCCATGATTGACCAGAAAGTTCGCGAATACTCCGCGACAAACCGCTCGACCTATCGAGGCGCTACTCGCGGCTACGCGCGTCCACCAGCTCGCGAATACGCTGCATGCGCAGACATTCCGCATCCTCCTGAGAACACGCAGGGTTCTCGCACGCCGGGTCCGCGGCGTCGCACGGCTCTGGCGCGGGGCAATCTCTGCCCGTGTGACCGGGCTCCCCCTCGGGGATCTTGCAGCTATGAACCTGGAGCACGCGGTCGCGCGGGTTGTAGGTCACCTCGCGGCGCTCTTCTTTCTTGGAACCGTCCTTGAGAGTCACCACTCGGGACACCTCCACCGTCCAGCCTGTTTGTCCGCGCTCAAGAACCTCCTCCGCTTCGGGCGAAAGCTCGTCATTGGGCTCGTAGACCGTTGTGGGCTCAGTCAGGTTGAAACGCCCCCCCCGCGACGTCTTGACCTGACGTCCTTCGTTGTCGCCGTATAGCTTCACGGTGATCGACGTCGGCGAGTAGTGAGTCTTGAGCAGCAAGCCGCTTTGGGTGTCGTTTCGAAAGATCAAGTCGGGCTTCGGGAAAGAGAGCGTCGCTTCATGCCCGATCGGGTAGCGCTCAAAGTAGTAACTGTGCGGTTGTCGCTCGATCACCTCGTAGCCACCGTGAAGGACCGCGTTAAAAAGAGTGGTTGCGAATTGACTGACGCCGCCTCCCGAAGTGTCTTCGATGTCGCCCCGAACAATGGTGGGCGCCGGGACGAAACCGTTCGCAGGGGTGCGCGGTCCGACGGCGTCGTTGACGCTGTAGCGTTCCCCGGGTCGCAGGACGGTGCCGTCCAGGAGCTCGGCAATTCGTTGAATATTTTTCCCCCGCGGCTGGCAGCACGCATAACGAGTGGTAAAGCTCGACACCAGCCGGCGAATATTCAGTCCTTCGGCCTCTGCTGTTTGAAGCTTGGGCGCGATTTGGTGTTGCAGGGGCAGCTCGCCCGTTGTCTCGCCAGTTGACGCCAGTTGCCACACCCGCGAGGCGAGCTGTGAGTCGACGATCAACGTGCCGGGGACGCTGGGTGTCACCGAGACCCGGTCCTGATGATCTACCAAGAACTTCGCGTCCTGCGGCTTCACCTCAATTTCATCGCGCTGGGCTGCTAGCGCGGGCTGAAGTCCCTCAAGGGTGAACGAGAGGCCTAGGCGAGGCTGTTGTTCTAGCCGCGTCGAGTCACTCTCGATCTGCATTGTCAGCGCGGCGCGAAGTACCTCCGGGCTGAATCGAAGCGAAGGGACCGCCTGCTGGACCACGTCACCTTCCCCCGCTTGGAGCGAAACCGGCGCTGGCCCTCTCAACGTCAACGCTCGCTGGGTCAGCTGCGTCGCCTGCTCCCACGCCGCGTCAACGGCTTCACGACTCAGGAGAGGGTGCGTCGTGTCGGCCGGAAGCTGAAGAACCCGAAGGGGGGGTTCCCCGGCCTTCAACTGCTCCAGCAGAGCCTGCTCAACACGCGCCTCAGTCAGCGATTGGCCGGTCTCCGGATAGCGTCGCCTGAACTGATGTCCATCGAGGACGAGGCCGCCTTCGACCGGCGCTCGAAGAGCCGCCTGTTGCCACTCCTGGAGCCTCGCGCGCAGTGCGGATGCGTCGAACCGCAGGAGCGGTTCAATGGCCACCGACTGCCCCCACCACGCGCCAAAGCGCTCCCGCAATCTGAGTGGCATCGCGCCGACCCGCGCCACCGCCAGAGCCCCTGACCTCAGCGCATCCACGTCCAAGCTCGCGCCCATCTGCGCAAGGCTTGTCTCAAACTCGCGCTCGCCAACCCGCACCCTGAATCGCTGCGCAGCCAGCTCAGTCTGCCGACGAGCCAGGTGAGCGCTGAGCGCTTCTTTCCCGTATCCGCCGATGGGCTCAGAAAGGATCCGGACCCCGGGAACAACATGCTCCCGCAGTCGGAACCAATCTGAAATGCCGGCGCCGAGCAGCAGCGCTCCGGGCGCGGCGAAGGCCAACAGAGCCCTTTCACTACGCGTAAATCGTTGTACGTGAGTGCAGACACGGGAAACAATCTGCTGAGGTGTCGGGCACATCTTGGTCGCGGGCCGAGTGGAGCACAGAACCCCCGGCGCCCGCAACGCAAGAGCGTCAACGGTTCATTCAACCGCTCTCTTCTAGGAACCGGTCCAGAGGGATCACCCGCTGGACATCCGCCAGTCGAAGCGCTCGGTAGAGGTGGGGATAGAGCCTCCCGCTACTTGCAGCTTCCACCCGAACGTCAGCCGCAACCGTATCGGGCCCCAGCTCCGCGACCACCAGTCCGGAGTGACCAGCGAAACGCTTGTTCACGACGCTCCGTACTTGCTCCCCGAACGCGAGA
>JBDKJZ010000408.1:0-5595 GCA_039796375.1 Pseudomonadota bacterium | reverse complement strand
CTGGTAAACAACTTTCAAGGGCGCGTGTCGTGTCCGCACGGCCAGCTCGCCTCTCCCGCCCCCGGCGGTACAGCTGGGGGTGAGACTGACGGACGTAAGTGTATGACCCCGGATGGCACGGAGCGGGTAGAGGTCGCGGTCAAGCGGCAGCTCGCTAAGCGAATACCAGAGAACGCTGTGTACTGCTCCTGCCGCTGCAAGGCCCCTGCTGGGCCGAAGTCCAATGCCCCGCTGTGCGAGTGCCCAGACGGGTTCAAGTGCGAGGATCTGTTGAGCGATTATGGGTTCGGCGACCGGCAGCTCGCTGGCTCGTATTGTGTCAGGCAGGGCACCCAGGTGGAGGCTCCCAGTCAGATCGACCCGGCCGAGTGCGGTACGGGCGTACCAGAGTGCAGCAGCCCCGAGTTCAACTAGGACTCGCTCATTTCGGGAACTAGGCTGAGGCCACCGTCGATGCGTACTGGTGCGCACGCAGAAGTTGGGTGGTCTCGCCGCTGAGCGAGGGAACAAGGCGGAGCGCGTGGTAGCGGCGTGGCTCGAAGCTCAGGGATATGAGCTGGTTGCCTTGAACCTTCGGATTGGGTACCTGGAAATCGACATCGTGGCTCGTCGAGAGGAGTTGATCGTGGTGGTCGAAGTGCGCACGCGCGCGGGACGATCGTACACGACCGGCTATGGTAGCCTCGGCCAGGAAAAGCGGCGTCGGGTGCGCCTCGCAGCAGACCGACTGTGGTGGCGCCGCTATGCCAACGATCCTACTGCGGAGCGCCTTCGAATCGATGCCGCGACGGTGCGGTTTACAGACGCCGGCATAGCACTGGAGTACTGCGAAGCAGCGTTCTGAGGAAACGACAGCTATACGGGCGGAGGAGGCGCCTCAGTGGCGCCGAGTGAGTTTCTCATCCTATCGCGGAGCTGGATTAGCGCCCCAAGCTGTTCCGCTGTCATCGACCCAGACAACTGCCTGATAGCGCTATCCAGTTGCTCGATCTCTTCGTGCTGCCGACGCCTCATGGATCGCACCATGTGCCGAAACGCTTCGAAGAAATCCCCCAACTCATCACCTTTTCGCAGCGGACAAGGGACCTCAAGATCCCCCGCTTCCACAGCTTTGATCTGCTTGGTCATCTTGTAGATGGGCCCCGCTACCTTGTGGGTTACCCAGATCCCGGCACACCATAGCGCTAAGGCCAAGAGCAGAATCGCCGAGGTCAAGACCACAGAAAACTGCGCGCTCTTCTCGGACAATCGCACGGACTGGGCCCGCAGCGTCGCCTGCTGATCCCGCAGCTTCTTGTCCTGAAGCCGGGCGTCGGCTTCGAAGGCGTCCTTCAAGATGGGATTTTCGCTGTAGACTGGATCCTTGACGATGTTCATCGCAACGACTTCGCTCACCTTGCGGCTCTCATCGGCCACGTCCTCACCCAGCTTCACCGCCTCCCTGCTTTGCTCGATCATTTGGTGGCTCGCTTGCCAAAGCAATGCCCCCAACCCGGCGCTGATCACGAGCGCTATACCCGCGAACATGTTCGCGTACTTAAGCTGAAAGCGCGGGTTGATGAGGTAGTTCTTCAGGCGACGTTGATGGGCCCCCGCAGGCCTCTCAGATGCTGATTGCTCGTGTGGCATGATATCCCCAATTACTCCGTACAATTACAATCTGGCTGCGGTCTTTTCGAGATCGGGCGCCATTCGCTCCGCAGCCATCTCAATCAGCTGGTCCTCACTCGACACGTCTCCGGGGAGGGTGTCCGGCATCGTGAGAGACCGAGACATGCTACCCTTGAATGCCTTTCCTGGGTAGGTAAACAGCGAAAGGTCGATTGAGAGCTTCAACGCTCCCCCTCCGTACAGCGCCCTAACCTTCGGCCAGACGAAGACCGCCTTCACGTGGGGGTGTTTGTCGAGAAGCGCCTTCGCCTGCGCGGGTGTCTCGTCCGCGGGGGCGATCACGATGCCGACAAAGCTGGACAACTGCTTGGTTAGCGCTTTGCGGATTGCCTGGTCTAGCGCCGCTGTTGCACGCGTTGTTTCGTTCGTGGGTTGACCGATAGCCAAATAGTAACGCGTAGAACTTGTGATGGCCGGCTTCTGAGGGACCTCCAGGCGCTCTAGCGCACGCCGTATCACCGCGAGCACGTCCTGGCTTAGCTCGGCGCCGAGGCGCGATCGTAGGCAGTCGGTCCCGCCCAGCGCCAATCGTCCGAGCCCTGCGGCGGCGGCAGCGCGCACCGTAGTATTCGCGTCGGCTAGTGCTCCGCACAGGGCGGGAACCGCCTGCTTGTCACGGCTGGCTCCTAGCGCCAACGCTGCCTGCGTGCGGACCCTAAAGTCACCGCTTTCACGGAGGCGCTGTGTGAGTTCACCCAGGCCGGACTGAGCGAGAGCGGGGGGGCTCACCACGAACGCCACCAGGGCGAGCGCCAACAACCCCATAGTCTTCGGTAGCCGCATTGAGTCTGTATCCTATCACCCCGTTCCTCCGATCCCACGATGGAAAAAGGTGCTATGGGCCGGTCTTGTTCTCTTACGCCCGCCATGAGAGGAACTTCCTTAACCGCGGCTGCGTTGGATACGGGCCGTGCTGGCTGGTCTTTTGCATCGTCCTGGGCTTTCCTTCTCCAACCCACGGGGCGCGGTTTCGTGTGTTGGGAGCGAGTACATTTTCGCAGCTCCGCGTACAGGAGAATGAGTCCGGTGGCTTGGTGGTCACTGGGACTCTGCGGGACGAACGTGACCAGCCGGTGACCTCAGCGGTCATCGAGATCGACCGCCCAGGTGCGAAACCTTGTGAGCCGGATTCCAGCGTCACGAACCTAGACGGGGAGTTCTGTTTCGATCTTCCGGGCGCGTCGGCGATCGCGGGACCTGAGAGCGTCGTCAGTTTTCGGGGAAACTCCTACTTTGGACCCGCTAGACGCACAGCGCCGTTGTTCAGCGCGCCGGTTGGGTTGGGGCTCGAGTTGAAACTCGATGAAGCTCGCTGGTCACTGTCCAAACCTAGCCATCGCGCCTCGGCTCGCCTCACATCGCCCGCGCCGGGCTCGGACCGGTTCAAGGTTCAGCTCTGGCTTGATCGGGGGGATGCCCCCCTTATTCTGCTTCAAGCCGAGCCTTTGTCATCGAACCATGAAGCCGTCTTCGACATCTCGTCGGAGCACCTAGGCAACTCCGGTTCCGCGCAGGTCTTAGCTACGATTGACCAAGGTTCGAGTCGCCTTGCGGAAGCGCGCGAAACGGTAGTGCTCGTGAGCGAGGTGCTCCTGGAATGGGCGAGCGAACTCGAACACGTACGCCCGGATGACGGCTTTGACACCGTCCTCGCTGTGCGTAGCGCTCAAGGACCTGTCGACGGTGGCTGGGTTGAAACCCATGTAGGGGAAAGCGTCGTTGGCCTGGCGCGCGTGGAAAACGGGGTCGCGACCGTGGTGAGTCGATTCTCTGCTCCCCGTCGCAAGTCCGTGGTGCTTTCCGCACGGTACGTCACGGACTCCCCGTTCTTCGCCTCCGCGAACTCGCTGTCCAAGAGCGTGGAGATCATGCCGCCATCGGCGTGGAAGCACGTCCCTTGGCTAGTACTGATCATCGTCATCGGGTCGTGGGTCGTCAGAACCTGGCACAGGCCTCGAAGCCGCGCCCTGCCGCGACCTGCTTCCGGGGTGGAGGGTCCAGTGGTCGCTAGCGCGCGGCTCGTCGCCGAAGGGCCCGCTGCGACAGGCTGGCTCGGCACCGTCCGAGACGCTCACACTGGGGAGTTCCTGTCGGGCGTGCAGCTGGAACTCAGCGCTCCGGCCGTTGACGAACGCAACAGTGTTATCGCAACTGCGCGAACGAACGGCGACGGGGTCTTCAAGCTAGTCCCCGCCTCAGAGGTCCTGCCAGAAGGCACCCGCATGTCGATCGCCGCGCCGTGGCATTCGACCCTGCGGCTGCCGGCTCCGAAGCCCGGCACGATTGAGATCGCCCTCGTCGCGCGCAGGCGGACGCTACTCCTCAATTTGATTCGCTGGGCAGAACAATCCGGCGCTCCTTTCGCCCACGGGCTGCTGACAACACCGGACCGGGTCGCTCGTCGTGCGTCGGAAAAAGGGCTCACAGAGACCGAAACGTGGGCGCGAGGCATCGAGCAGGCCGCTTTCGGGAGGCTGCCGCCCGACGCCCAAGACGAGGGTCGACTTCTAGCGCTTACGCCACCGCTCGCATCTTCAAGGCCCAGGCCCCGGGAATGAACTTTCTCGTCAACTCGTCCTCGGTACGGATCTAGCGTTGACGCAGTGTGTGGCGCGGTTAATAGTCGCCCCCCCATCGACGAATCATGGACATCATTATATACCTTGGTCTCGCGTTGGCCGTGGCCGCAGCGCTCTTCATCGCCTTCGTAAAATCGCGAACGGGAGCAGCTCCTGCGCCGGTCGAGGCTGACGGCGGCACGAAGCCAGTCGCAGAAATAACCAACACTTCGCGCGTTAACTTGGCGAGCCTCGGTACTGCGCTCGAACCGGACGCTGCTCCGACAGCGCACGAAGACCAGCCCGTCATCGGCACTCTCGCAACCCAGCCCACCGCTGACTCGGCACTCAGCAACGAGGCTGCTCTCTCAAGTCACGACGCTGCTCCTTCAAGTCAGCTTGAGCAGCGTGTTCCTTCGCCGCTCGGTGCCGACACCCCTTCAGCCAAACGTAACCTGCCTGGACTGCGTCTAGGGTTAACGCTCTCGAGAGACGCCACCGGATTCTTCGGTCGCCTCAAGGCGCTGCTTAGTGGAAAGGGTGAGATTAGCCCGGAGATCGTCGATGGCATCGAGGAAGTTCTGTTGTCTTCCGATGTTGGAGTCGCAACCACGTCGGTCCTGCTCGATCGACTGAGGGCAGACCTATCCAAAGGCCAACTGCGAGATGAAGCGGCAGTTTGGGATGCGCTGCGCCAGCAAGCTCTGCAGATGCTCGAGTTCAACGGAGCCCAAACGGGGCTTAAACTCGGGGCCAAGCCCACAGTTGTGCTGCTCGTAGGCGTTAACGGCGCCGGAAAGACAACGACGATCGGAAAGCTCGCCACTCACCTCAGGTCACAGGGGCTCAGCTGCGTCCTTGCGGCGGGTGACACATTTCGCGCAGCTGCAGTTCAGCAGTTAGTGGTTTGGGGCCAGCGAGTCGGCTGCGAAGTAGTCAAAGGTAAGGACGGCGCGGATCCAGGAAGTGTGATCTTCGACGCTGTGAAACGCGCCGAAGAACTAGGTGCTGACGTGGTGCTTGCCGATACCGCTGGGCGCCTACACACGAAGTCGAACCTCATGGCCGAGATGCAAAAGATCGCTCGGACTGCGGGCAAGGCCCTCGACGGAGCGCCCCATGAGGTGTTGCTGGTGATCGATTCGACAAACGGGCAGAACGCACTGGCTCAAGCAAGAGAGTTCAAAGAGTCACTCGGCTTGACCGGGATTGTGCTGACCAAGCTGGACGGGACCGCCAAAGGTGGGGTCGTCTTGGGGATCTCCGATAATCTGAAACTACCCGTGCGTTTCATTGGGCTTGGCGAGCGTCCCGACGACCTCCACGAGTTTGTGCCGAGTGACTTCGTAGAAGCGCTGCTCGGCAG
>JBDKJZ010000407.1:0-5605 GCA_039796375.1 Pseudomonadota bacterium | reverse complement strand
GTCCACCTGCCCTCCCTCACCGAGGCGAATGAGCGACACCACTCCGGGCAGTTGTTGATGGATCTGCTCCACCTCGGCGCGCCGATCGAACCACTTACCCCCGTAGCGGTAGCCGTCCACAGCGATCAGCACCTTCGGTTCGATCTGTCTGAAACGATCGAGCACACTAGCCACCCCAAACTCAGGTGGGCAGCTCGACCAAATCGCCCCAAGGCTCGCGGTAGCCATGAATGCCACCACCGCCTCAAGCGCGTTCGGGAGATACGCCGCAACGCGGTCTCCCAAACCTACACCCAGGTGTTTCAACGACGCCCGGCAGCGGGCCACGAGCACGCGTAACTCCGCGTAGCTGACCTCACGCCGTTCGCCCGCCTCAGACAGGCTCACCACGGCGACGCCATGCGCTGCTCGCAGTGCGTGCTCCGCGTAGTTGAGCTCCCCACCCACGAACCACGCAGCCCCCGGCATCTCTGGGTGGTCCAGCACCAATGCGGGCGGTTTCCGCCAAGCGATGTCGAAAAACTCAGCTACCGCAGCCCAGAACTCTGCCAGCTCAGTCACGCTCCACGCATGCAGCGCGCCGTATCGTTCACTGGGCGTGCCCCCAAAGCGCAGACCGCGAGTCGCCTCCAAGTGCTGACAAAAGCGACTGAGCTGCGTCGCCCAGATTGCCTGCGCCGTCGGAGTAAACAACACGCGCCCGCGAAGCTGATGGCTCACCCGATCGAGTATACAAGCGAGTCGCCAGCCGGCAACTGACCGGCGGCGGGCTGCAGGCTCGAACTCACTCCCCTGCCGAGCGAAAGAACCGCCTCAGCAAGCACTGCTCACCGTAGAAGAGCAGGCCCGGGGGTTTGCTCAAACAATGTCATATGTATTTATGGGTGCAGGGTGGGCTCACGAAGACCCGCATGGTGGGCTTCACGGGCATGGCCGACGGCCAGAGCTCTACGGCCGCTTGTGGTTGCCTCTGACGGTGCTCCAGTGCTTCACGCGCCCCAAGCTGAATGGACGCACCGAAGTTCGGGGCGATGGTTTCTTAAGCTTGGGAGCGATTCTAGACGGCCGCCGGGCATCATTGCTCGCACCGCAATAGAGTTCTGCGCAGCGTCGAAGACCCACGCGCTTCGCGCACGGACTGAGTCTACAAGAACCCGACTATTCACTAGTGTTGTTTAGGAAGTACGCACTTCATTGAGTGGCGGCACGGGACAACTTGAGGCTTGTCGCTGTTGACGCGCCATGTTAGCCCGCCTCAGGCATCAGCCATCAGCCTCTGGGTTCGCTGCCTGGTGCCGCTAGAGTGCTCGGCAAAGGCGCCGGGGACTTACATCAATTCGGAGAGTACACAATATGTTTGCTAAGTTTGGTCTAATCTTGGTGGTATCTTCGCTGGCTGCTGGCTGCGCCATGTCCGCGAGTTCGCCGGTCACTGGTACGATTTACACCGCCGCTAAGGGCGCAACCGCAGTCACCTCCAACGTCGGAACCTCGAAGGAAGGGCGTGCTTGCGCCAGCTCCATTCTAGGAGCCATTGGTATGGGCGACGCGTCAATCGCGAGCGCCGCGAAACAGGGTGGGATCACGAAGATCAGCACGGTGGACTCCGATAACTTCAGCGTCCTCGGCATCTACGCGACCAACTGCACCATCGTCACCGGCGAGTAGTGGTAACTGCCGCGAGGTCTACACTTCGCGGCATTTTTTTTGTCTTTTTCTCCAGCCAAACCATCTGTCCGAGCTGGAGCGTGATGCCAGCTGTTAGCGCCATCGGGCCAGGCTCCTTAGGCACGCTCGACAAGTATTGCGCGTTTACACAGAAAGATGTTTGCAAAAGAAGTTAACAGACGTTGGAGCAAGGCTGCCGTCAATCGCGAGCCAACCAACGCTTGCGCTCGCCAGCGGGCAGGTGTTCGATGGCGTAGCGCAACGCGGTACGTGGCATGGTTCGGGCGTACCGCTTCAAAAATCCGCGCAACAGCTGAACATCAATCCGCTTGCCGATCTCCCGCAGCATCCAGCCGACTGCCTTGTGCATGAGCTCGTGCTCGTCGCCGAGCAGCTGCGTCGCGATGGCAAAGGCGTCGTCGCTCTCGCCGTTCTGAATGAACGCCGCCGTCGCGATCATAGCGATGCGGCGCTCCCACAAGTTCTTTGACCTGGCTAGGTTCAGCAACAGGCTGCGGTCCTTGTCGAGCAGCCAGTTGCCGAGAATGTAGGGCGCACTGGAGTCGACCAGATCCCAGTTGTTGACATTCCGCGTATGGCGCAGATAGGCCTTAGCGATCTGGGACTTCACCTCAGGCGTGCCGCGCTGATACTGCCGTACAAGAATGAACAGCGCCGTCAGCCGTTCCTCATGCACGGGCGACTGCAGCAAGAGCAATGCCTCCTTCAATGCGAGATGTTGAAACGCGCGGGCGACCTTGCGTTGGGTCGGCACTGTCACACCGATGAAGCGGTCACCTTCCCCGTATTGGCCCTTGCCCGTCTTGAAGAAGCGCCTGGAAGCCGCCTCGCGCTCAGCGGTAGCCTCCTTCGCAAGGGCGGCCCGCACGGCCGCGGCGTTCAGCGTGGGTGCGGTCGCCTCGGTCATCGGAACCCAAGAAGACCACAGACCTGGCACGAACGCCTCTGGTTTCGCCGGGCAGCGCCGCCTGATGCGCGCGGTGCCGTGGCCCTCTGCGCATTGTCGCCCCGAACGCTCGAAGCTGTGGGTCCGTAGCTCTCGCAGAGAGTCGCCCCACACCCGGTTTGCACGCGCCGGGGACAGACACGGAGCGCAGGTCGCAAACCGGGTGCAATCGTGATACTTGAGCCCGCATGAAACCGAAGCTCAGAGAGCGCCTCCGCTACGCGTTCGATAACTCCATGGCCAAGGGCACGCGCGCGTTGATCGCCTGGCTCGCGTTGGCCACCTTCCTAATGATCCTTGTTTACGCGATTTTTGCCATCGCGCTCGGGATCCTGCCGGAAGACATCGCGAGCAAGGGCTTTGTGGAGACGCTTTGGTACGCGCTGATGCGCGCGATGGACGCGGGTGCCTTGGGGGGTGACGTCGGCAGCTGGCCGTTTCTGCTCACCAACTTCGCGGTCACTATGGGCGGCATCTTGGTCGTCTCCGCCTTGATCGGTGTGCTCAACTCGGGTCTCGACGCGCGCATCGACGAGCTGCGTAAGGGTCGCTCCAAAGTCATCGAGTCCGAACACGTGCTCATCTTGGGCTTTACGTCGGCCATCGACACCATCCTCACGGAGCTCGCCATCGCAAGCGAGAGCACGCGGGGCGCGTGTGTGGTGATCTTGTCGGAGCGCGACAAGGTGGAAATGGAGGACGAGCTGCGCGCCCGCGTGCCTGATACGGGTCGTTTGCGAGTGGTGTGCCGCTCCGGCAATCCGGCTGAACCGAGCGACCTCGACATGGTGAACGTGCAAGGCACCAAGTCCATTATCGTGCTGTCGCCTGAGGACGCCGACCCGGACATCACCGTCATCAAGGCCATTCTGGCAATCACCAATGCCCCGAACCGGCGAGCGGAGCCCTACCACATCGTCGCCGCCGTGAAGGACGAGAAGAACGTCGCGGTGGCCAAGATGGTGGGCAAAGCCGAGGTCTCGGTGGTGCTGATCGGTGACCTCATCGCGCGCATCACAGTGCAGACGTGCCGCCAGTCGGGCCTCTCCGTTGTGCACACTGAGCTGCTCGACTTTGATGGCGACGAGATCTACATCGCCGAGGCGCCCGAGCTGGTGGGGCGCACGCTCGGCGAGGCGCTCTTCCTGTACCCCCACTCAGCAGTCATCGGCATTCGCACAAGCGAAGGCCCGCGCGTACTGCCGCCACTTCACACCCGTATCCAGAAGGGCGACCGCATCATCGCCATCTCGCGCGACGATGACACGCTAGTGGCGAACACCGACCTTCCCAAGTTCGACGGCGCGCTGATCGTGGAAGCGCCCCCAAAGACCGTTGCCCCGGAGCGCACGTTAGTGCTCGGGTTCAGCGCCGGCGTGCCCGCCATTGTGCGCGGTCTCGACGCCTATGTGACGGCCGGCTCGTACGTGTTGATCGTGGCCGAGGGCACAGAAGCGAGCCACGTGGAGAACGCGATTGGTCCCCTCGTGTCTCAGAGGCTCGAGGTCCGCACGGGGGATACCACGGACCGCACCGTGCTTGAGTCCACCTCACCTCAGACCTTCGACCACATCCTAGTTATGTGCAGCGACGGCCTGCCCGCACAACAGGCCGACGCGCGCGTCCTCGTCACGCTGCTGCACTTGCGCGAGATGGGCGAGCGCCTCTCACTCGACTTCTCCATCGTGAGCGAGATGCGCGACGTGCGTAACCGGCAGCTGGCCGAGATCACGCAGGCAGACGACTTCATTGTGAGCGAGAAGCTGGTCAGCTTGATGATGTGCCAGACAGCAGAGAACGCTGACCTTTACCCCGTGCTGATGGACCTGTTCGATCCGGATGGCGCAGAGATCTACCTGAAACCTATCGACCACTACGTTCAGCTCGGGCAAGCCATGACGTTCCACACCGTGGTGGAAGCTGCGCGGCGCCGCGGAGAGATAGCTATCGGCTACCGCATCGCTGCCAGGTCGTTCGACTCATCGCAGGCCTACGGCGTCACCGTGAACCCCAAGAAGACCGACTCCATCACGTTCACCACAGCGGACAAGGTCATCGTGATCTCCGAGAGCTAGTCGGGGAGTCGTGCCCATGGCGGCTGCACTATTGCCTATCGTTGCCCCTCACCTGCATTCCCAGCGCGACGCGCTGAGCCGCCACTTCCCGCGTGTCTCGCCTGCGCCACAGGACACCATCAAGCACGTAGTGGGTGACCTGTGGCAAAGCTAGGGCGGGCACAATCCAGATGAGCCAAGGCGCCTCTAAGGGCGCCCCACTGCCCGGAAATAGCCACGCGTGCTCCCCGTACACGAAGCGATGCCAGCTCCACTCTTCAATATAGGCGAGCGCCACCAGCACTCCCAGGAAGCCGAGCCAACCGCTCTCCAGCAGGCGACTCGTGAGGCTCGGTGCCGGCTGCTCTGCGCGGGCCGCTGAGTACATCCAAAGCAGCACCAAGTACGGAACCCCGTGGCTAATCACGTTGGTCACGGTGAAGTCGAAGTCGCTATTCGTCAGCGCGATCCCGACGAACCACGTCGCTGCCGTCGCGGTCACAACAACAAGCTTGCCCAAGTGAAGCTCGCGCCGCCGCAGCACAAGCCACAGCTGACGCGAAAAAAACACCAACAAGAGCAAGACTTCAACGCCCCACGCGACGGGCTCAAGCTGCCCGAACACCTCGTGCGGCAGAAAATCCCCGGGGGCGAACCATTGGAAACGGACCTCAGGCAGGTGCGCATGCCAGTGAATCATAGGTGCAAGCGTCGCGCTGTAGATCGCCGCAGAGTCGATCAGGTGGTCGAGACGCCCCTGCCCGGCGCGCGCCCGATACAAGGCGCCCCAGCCGATCTGTTGCCGCACAAAGTGGAAGACGGCGACATAGGCCAATATCCGCCAGAACCAGTCCCCTCCCCACGCAAAGAGTAAAACCAGCGCGACGTAGGCCCCAAGCGGAACACCGATGTAGCG
>JBDKJZ010000406.1:0-5608 GCA_039796375.1 Pseudomonadota bacterium | reverse complement strand
TGATTGCCCGGGAGGTTGAAACGCAGCCCTGCGCCGTCCCGGAGCCCGACCAACAGGTGGCCCGCTCGCCTACATCGGTCACTGAGCGCGGCGTAGGTCGCGACTCCAGAGTAAGGAGTGACGTAGACCTGCTGTCCAAGCAGCGTGGAGGTCAACTGGGCGACCACCTCCTGAACTCCCGGGTTCACCACTTCTTGGCTGAGAAAGTGGGCCTCGAAACGCGATGTACAAACGATGCGGTCGCACCCCGCTTTTCGCATCAGCTCTTCGGCGGCAGCGTCGACACACTCCACGACGCTCGTGATGCTGCTCTGTCGTCCTTCGATGGCTAGAGTGATCGCGATCGAGAGATCGTCAGAGTGTGGATCGCGAGGTCGCTTGCTCAAGACAATCGCGTGACTGGCGTGATCGAGGTTGGCCCGGGAGAGCGTCTCATCGCGGGTCGGGTTGCCCCGCACGTATCGCACCCCTCGGTCCGCGAGCTCCGGAGGGAGTTCTTCCAGGTCCTCGTCCACGAGCACGACTTCGCTCATGGACACCTCGAAGTCCGGATCCGCTCTCAACTCTTCCAAGATCTTGCAGATTTTTCCGACGCTTGGGAAATTGAAGATCACCAAGTGACCTGTTAGCTTGACTTGACTCATACCGGTCAATTCCTTCGTTTTGGCCTGGACCAAGCGGCTGGCGGAAAGAGACAACACATAACCGAGGAGGCCGATGCCAAAGAACATTAGCGGCACAGCAACCAGATAGCGCCCCTCGACCGTCGCGGGGGCGAAGTCGCCGTAGCCAACCGTGGTCACGGTGACGACCGCGTACCAAAAAGCCGTTGGCCAATCTAGATCCGGGTTACCGGGAAGCTCGAAATTCAGAAAGCCAGTCGCACCGTAGACAACGACGGCGATCATCAGGATCGTGACGCGCAGCGCTGCTGCGGGCCGCCGAATGAAGCGCAGACTGAAGAACGCAAACCATTGAGTCCGCACGACGCCTCAGTCCCCTATTCCTTCATCCGCCAGTTTTGCAGCAGGCCGTCAGCGCGACGAACTAGCGCTTCGCTCTGCCAGAGCCCAACTCTGCGTGAGCGCGCGAGCTCCTGAGCACCAACGTAGAGGTCGCGGCGATCGAACGGGTACAGAGTATAGGCCAGCACGGCACCGCTCTTGACCAGCTCAAGTCCAAGATCCTGCCCTTCTACAGAGAGGTAAGCCAAGAAGCGACCGTGTGAGTCCCGAGGCGTCGAATGCAAACTAACGACGGCGCCGCGCTCTCCGATTAGCCGCTCCAGCTGGGTAACCGCCTCGCGACCGGCGCGGAAAACCTCGGGAGCCTCCTTAGTCAGCGGAAACGACTTCACCCCGACCAGACGAATGCTAAGTGGCTCACCCAGCGGGTTCCTCACGAGCAGGGTGTCCCCATCGACCACTTGCACAAGAGTCACGGAATCCCCGTCGGCCAGCGCCGCGCGCGCGCTGCTCATGGCGCTGCGCTGGGCTTGAGCGTTCACACCGAAGTACAAGGACGCCCCGAGCAATAGCAGCACAAGCGCCCAAAACCCCCGCGTCCCGCCGTCCACGGCTCGAACCTTACTCTGCTGACGTTCAAGACAACAAGGCCCGAAGCACGACCAACTCGGTACAACTAAGGCCCCTATCGGCGCTCGTGTCCCTAAGCGTCCACCGCATCACTGGCGCCCAGAGAATTGCGGCGTATCTTATTTACATGCGTGTTTATGCATTCGTCGTCACCGCGGTCGCGTCGACTCTTGCGCTCGGCGCTTGTGGAACCCAGGCGACCCCGGAGCCTGCCACCCCGTCGAATGGGCAAAAGCGCAGCCACCTGGGTGAGGAACGGCGTAGCCCCGGGAAGAAAGACGGGAACTTGGTCGCGCCACCTCCCGCCTACGGCAATAAGGTAGTGAGCCTTGACTCGCAATGCGTTTCGGCGAGCTGCTATTCGACGCAGATCTGAAACCGCGCCCATTCCGCGCCGCCGCGGTTGTCGCGAACTACGGTCCAGACTTGGGTAGGGCCCTTGGCTTCGGGTGCGACAAACTCAGTCTCAATGTCTCGCTTGAACCCGGACTGAGCGTCGTTAACCAGCGAAAGATCGAAAGTGAACTTGCCGCGATCCGAGTGGTAGTTCAGCCACATCTGCTCGTCGACGTCAGCACCTTGAGAAACGGTTAGAACCCCATCCAACTCCACGCTCCTCGGGTCAATTAGCGGACGAATACTCAGTTTCGGACAGTCGTCGCTATCTTCGTCGGCGCAGGCTTGGACTCTTGGGTCTGCTTTTTCACACTTTCGCTTCGGATCGGGTTCGGTGACTTCGCAGTCGCTCCCCACGCAGTACTGGTCTCTCGGTAAGCGGTCGCCGCCGACCTCAAAGCCCGATATCCGGGGGTTGTTGTTCGTCAGCTTGTCGTAGGCGTACACAGCGGAATAGCCGACGACGAAGTCCTCGGTGCCTAGGCGATTCCCATCTTTGTCCAGGCACTCGACCGGGAAACTTCCGCTGTCGAGATCGAGGTGGAGCTCGCCTGCACAGACGGCGAAGAAGACGTAATTCAGACCGTAGCGGGTGAGCCTGGGATCCGACGGCGGTGGGCGCTTGCTGATGATGTCCTCCGCGACTTCTAGAGTGAACGATCGCTTGAAGCCCAACGCGACACCAGGCCCTAGGGATACCCGCCCCAACTTGGCCTCGACCCCGCCGCGGAAGAGTGCGTTTAGCGAGGCGTCTTCGTCAGGGTCTGTTTCAGGCGGGGGCCGGGGGGCGTCAGGGTCTGTTTCAGGCGGGGGTCCGGCAGCGTCGGGGTTCGACAGCGCTGGTCCAAGGAGTTCCAAACAGAGTTCGTAGAGATCCGCTGGAGGATTCTCGCAGCCGCTCAGCCACATCACCTCAAGCTCGCGCGCGCGCTCCGAACCGCCATCATGATACATCATTTCAAGCTCGACGCTGTCGCCGGGCCGCGCGTAGGGACTCGACTTCTTCACCCCCAACACGCGCAATTGTTTGACTTGGGAAATGGAGTCGAACTCGGCGCCGCAGCCCGCGGAGCTCAACGCTGCGACCCAAACGCCAATGACGCCAAGGCTGCGCCGTAGCGACCCATATACTCTTTGAGCGCGCATCAGAACTCCCCTCTTAGCCCGAAGCTGGGTACGATAGGCAGACCGGTTTGCGGGTTGCGCTGATCGAAATCAAAGTCGTACTGGATGTCTTCAACTGCGGCGTTGTTGTAGGCGTTCCACACGTCCAGGTACCCGAGGAGGCGCCAATCCTTGAACTGCCAGGCTTTTTCCACGCGAATATCCAGCTGGTGAAAGAGTGGTAAGCGCTCACTGAAGGGTTCCGCCTGAAGCGGAGTGTACGCGCCAGCATCCGCGGCATACAGCGCCGCAATGTCCGGGTACCGGCGAACCGGTGTATCCATGTTTCCGGAAACGACTCGAAAACGAGCCCCAAGCTCCCACCCGTTCCCCAGGCGGTAACTTCCGAGCATCGTTAGGATGTGGGTCTGATCGTACTGGAACAGAAACTTCGGCTCTCCGGGACGATTGCGCCGCTCGGAGCGTGACAAGGTGTAGGCGACCCAGCCAAAGAAGCGATCGTCAGGCTTGTACTTGAGCAGAGTCTCGGCGCCGATGACGTCGCCCTCACCAACATTGTCATAAGCGAAGCTCCCGTTGGCTGCTGGAGCGCGAGAGACTAGGTTCGTCAGATCCTTGTAATAGCCCTCGACGCCCAGCTCGATCTGGTCGCTCAGCTCCTGCTCGACCCCGACCGTGTAGTGGAGCGAACGATTGCTTTCGAGGTTCGGAGTCCCGAACACAGGGTCTGTTTCCTGGAAGGTCGGAGGTTGGGCGAACTTGCCTACTCCCCCCTTGAGCGTCGTCTTGCGCGGACGGAGCCCGTCCTCGCCTCCGTCGGAGTCCGCCCCGCGGAGGACGTAACGAGCATTGACCCGCGGGCTGTAGTCAGCATGCCCGGAATCCCGAGCAAAGTCGACCCGGAAGCCCGGGACGACTAACAAGCGCTTAGTCACTTGCCACTCCCCCTCCAAGTACCAGGCGGGGCGAAAGCCGGTGTTCTCATTGTCTGTCTCTAAAATTGGCCGGGAGCTGAACGGCCCGGGCTGGGGCTCCCCTGGACGGGGAGGGGCCGGCGCGCGCACGTGCACATCAAACGGCACCACGAGGAAATCCAGACCCGCGTTCAGGCGAAAGCCGGACGTCGCTTTCCAGCCAATTTCCGAGCGCGCCTCTATTGGAAAGGAGTCAATGTCAAACTCAATCTGCCCGATTCCGAAATGAATCTTGTCGCGACCGAGAGCCACCGTAGAGTATAAGTCCCAGTCGCGCGCGAGCTGGGTCTCGTAAATGACTTGCGCTCGATAAAAGGCGGTCCCGAACTCCAGTGTGCCCGCGAATGCGGGATCCTGCGCAGAGGGATTGTTGATCAATAGCTCAAGTTTGTCGTCTGAACCGTAGAACTGGGCGCGGATCTTGGTTTGAGGGTCCGGCGTGTGCTCGACGATGGTCTGGTAGTCATAGTACACCGGAGCCGTCGTCACCCCAGCCCCAGCCTCTTCAAGCACTGGCTTGAGCCAGGCATCGACCCAACTACGACGACCGGCAACCGCGAACGTCCAGTCCTTCGCGATAGGACCTCGCAGCAGGAACCGGGTATCAATCAAGTCCACCTGAGCCATGCCGCGGAAACAACCTTCTTCCTTCGAAGGTGCGCCATAGTCCCCGGCACACTCCGTGCCTGGTGAACGCAGCGCCACATCGACAGCGCCACCCATGACCCGGCCGTAGCGAGAGCTGAAGTTGCCCGGGTAGAAGTCGATCTTGTCGAGTAGTTCCGTCGGGACAACCGAGCTCAGGCCACCAAAGTGGTAGATTAACGGGACCAGGGCCCCGTCAATAAAGGTGTTGGTGTCTTGAGGTCCAGAGCCCCGGACAATCAATAGCCCCGCTAGACCCGGTGGGCGGGCCACCCCCGGCAAACTCTGTATTGAGCGTATCGCATCCCCCCCGGTGCCTGGCACTCGGCTGATCTCGCGCCGTTCAAGTGTTCGGCGCGTGACCTCACGCGGGGGTCGTTCGCCCGTGACGATCACCTCTATCCCCTCCGAGGCGGGCGCCACTCGATAGGTGATTGCGGTCACTTCGCCGACGACTACCTCTTCCACCAGCTCAAGCGAAGCGAACCCTTCGGCGGTGACCTTCACTCGGTATTCGCCGGGCGGTAGACCACTGAGCTGCCACCCGCCGCGCTCATTCGCGGGCACCTCGCGTACGCTGCCGTCAGTACCCGTCACCGTGACTAGCGCACCTTGCAGAGGCGACTCGATACCTGCGATGAGCAGGGTTCCCTCCAGGTTTCCTTGGGTAGGGGGCGGCAGCTCTTTCGCCGGCGTCGCGATCTCTTTCGATTCAAAGCGGTAGAGGTACTTGATAAAGACAGGGACGGGCTGGCCGTCGCGCTGCGCTGGAGTAAACACAAAACGCTTTGCAGCATCGACCGCAGCTTCATCAAACCCGTTCCCGGCAGGCTCGAGCACTTCCGCGGAGCCCACGGTGCCATCGACCTGCAC
>JBDKJZ010000405.1:0-5610 GCA_039796375.1 Pseudomonadota bacterium | reverse complement strand
TGAGGAGCCGCATCGACGTGCTCCGCGCCCAGTAGTTCGGTCGCGACTTGTGCTGCGAAAGCGGCCTGAGCGGGGTCGTTTATCGTTGGGGGATAGTGACGTTCATAGCCGAAACTCAGTTGCGCTCCGTGAGCCTCGCAGATCTTTTCACCGAGACGGCGGAGTTCAGCTTCGATCTGCGCGCTGACTGTAGGCTTGAAGCTTCGACTGGTACCGCGAAGCGTCGCCCTCTCCGGAATGATCGAGTTGGCGTCCCCTGCGCTGAACTCTGTCACGCTGACCACCGCGTGGTCTAGCGGATCGAGCTTTCTTGAAACGATGCTCTGAATCGCGCCGACCAGCTGGGCCCCGACCAGAATCGGATCGATACCCAAGTGCGGCATCGCTGCGTGGCAACCGTGGCCATCGATGATGAACTCAAACGCCTCGTAGGCGGCCATGATTGGGCCGGGGCGGGTCGCTATTGTGCCGGTGGCCAGTCCCGGCCAGTTGTGAATCGCGAACACGGCGTCAGCGGGAAACCGCTCGAACAACCCTTCCTCGATCATCCGACGTGCACCACCGCCACCTTCCTCGGCCGGCTGAAATACGAAGTGAACCGTACCGGAGAAGTCGCGGGTCCTGGCCAAGTGGTGTGCTGCCCCAAGTAGCATCGCGGTATGTCCGTCATGTCCGCACGCATGCATCTTGCCATCATGCTGCGAGCGGTGGGCAAACTCGTTCTTCTCTTGGAGCGGTAACGCATCGATATCCGCTCGAAGTGCTATCGCGCCCGTCCCGCTCCCGCAGCGCAGCGTGGCGACGACTCCGGTCTCAGCGATGCCTTGGGTGACCTCAAGCCCAGCTTCTTTAAGACGGTCAGCGACGAACAAGCTGGTCCGGCGTTCCTCGAACGCTAGCTCGGGGTGCGCGTGAATCTCTTTGCGCCAGCGCTGGACCTCTGGAAACAGCTCTAGGATGTGCTTGTCGACCGGCATCGCCCGATGGTGCCCCGTCGGGGCGACCCCGTCTAGTCCCGGGCGAGTTGGCGAAAGCTTAGGCTTCTTCGGCTCCGGCAGGTGTCAGAGGAGCGAAAAGAGCGCCCACCCGAGGCCTAGGGTTGTGGCGATCCCCACCAGCGTCACTCCCCAATTCGAGCGCGCTGGGGGGACCCCAGTCTCGCTGTGGGGGCTTGGAGCGGGCGGCAGGTCGTGGAGCGCCGGCCTGCCTGCGTCCAGTTCCGAGTCCCGAGGAGCGTTGGAAGAGGGCGTTCTCGACTGCTGCGGCGTGTCCCAACTCGCGCCTGTCCCGGCATCCGCTTGGTGCTCGTCAGCGTGCGGGGGAGCTGGCGTCACTCGGTGCTCATGAATGGTCGATAGTTCGCTTCGGGGAGCGCTCTTCCGCTGCAACAGCGCCCGCGCTTGGGCTGGCTGGATCGCGGTCGGCAACTCTGACACCCGATGGATCGCCTCGGCCTGAAGCAATAGGAACTCCTCCTCCGCAGGCGGAACAGGCCTGGTGGGCAGGTCACGGTCTTCGTCACTCAGCCCGGTGGCGCCCACGTAGACCTTGCGAGCGATTCGGACAGTGGGGACTTCCTGAGTCGACAGCGGCGGTTCCGGACAGCTCCCGCGTGCGATTTCGGTCAACGTGGGTAAGGCTGGAGGAGGTGGAAGGTGAACAGGTTGCGCGTGGATCTCGCCAGAACAGTCTGGGCTCGGCTCGGTCAGCGCGCCTCTGCCAGTCGATGCCGCGACGTGGACGTACTCGGTTTCCACCTGCCACGCTGCGCGCACCCACTCTCCGACCTGTGCGTGCGTTCCGACGAGGCGTCCCGCGGACTGGTCCATGTCACCGAGCAGCTCGCCCGCATTCGCGTAGCGGTTTTTGGGGTGGTAGGTGAAGGCCTTCTCAGCGATCATTAGCAGCGCCCAGGCTTCCGCCGGGAGTGCTCCGGGCTCAGGGAGCTCGTGACTCCGGATCCTCTCAAAGAGGGTTTGGGCGTTGTCCTGCGGAAACAGGCGCTGGTCGGTCAGCGCTTCCCAGAGCATCACCCCGAGACTGAAACTGTCAGTCTTTCGACTCGCCGGGTACTTTCGAAGTAGCAGTTCAGGGGCGAAGTACCCTCGTCGTGGCTGAGCTGGCAACTTGCTTCGTCTATAGTCGTGCCTGACACGCAGCACGCTTGCAACGCCGTTAAAGCCGACGACAACGTCTGCGGGGGTCACGTGCCCAAGGCACTGATCATCTGCGCGTGCGCCCTCACTTTCGTGGACGAGCTGAAGCGCCAACACCACATCAAAGAGCACCCGAAGCCTGAGCTCCAGCGGAAAAACGAGCGACGGGCGTAGTAGCTCCTCCAATGTTGGTCCGGCCAGGCTCGACCAACCGACGTGGTCACCCCTGGGGTCCAACGCTCTGCGCGTTCCGGAACGATCCGGAGAAGAAGAATCCACCCGGGTCGATGGACTGCGGAATTTGCGAATAGGATTAATAGACAACCCCCCTCAACTCTGTTCGCAGAGGCTCGTCACCTCAGGAACCTTAGTCTGGGAGCGTTTTGGGAGTCGGGCAACACGTAACACGGCTCTGAACATTTCACGCGGTTACAGGGGGTTAGCCAGCGCGACACCGCCTAGCCGGAGTCGCCGCGGCCCGTTCGCACGATTCAGCGAATAACAGGCTGAAGCCAACCAGTCCCGAGGTTCAAACGCTGCTCAGGAGTTCCGTGGGCTGTTCGGCGGCATGAGTGATGGGTCTGCCGAAAGGTAAGAATGAAGGGTAGGCAAAAAAAAAGCACAGCAGCGGGCTTGCCCGCGGCTGTGCGCTTATTGTGGCGAGTCTTGGATTACGCGCCCATTCCGTCCTCGAAGGTCCCGCCTGCCACTGGCCACACGAGGTTGTCGCGACAGTACTGAATCGCGTTGATGGCCGTAGCGTCCAAGTCTCGGTGAGCGCTTTCGGCCTCGGTGACTAGCGGAGCAGTGGATGTCCCCATGACTTTGCAGTAGCGCTCCGCGTAGCCAATCTCTACCAGCAACTCGACGAAGCGCATCATGTTCATGTCGCCGCTGCTCAGGTCGGTGAACTGCATCGCGCGACCCTTCCAGTCGCCTTGCATCTTGCGGAGCGGCCTTCCGCCTAGAATGACGAAGTTCTTCACGGCGGCGGCGTAGCAACGGTCCTTGACGGCGCGGAAGCGAGTGAACATGTCTTCGCCTTCCCAGCAGTGCGAGGGATCGGCGGTGACGCCCATGCACTCATCTCCGTCGACGGCTTTGAGAATAGCTACGTAGTCATCAACGCACATTGCCGCCGTATTGGGATGAATCTCGTGGCACAGCTTGAGACCTAGCCCTCGCGCGTGTTTCCTAAGCTTCTCCGTCTTCTTGATGAAACGGTCGAGAGCTTCCGTTTCTAGGTCGTAGCCGGGTCCTTGAAAGAAGCCGAACGGATAACCTGTCGCGAGCTCAAAGCCGCATGAAACGCCCCAAAACATCGGGATGATCTTGCTGCCAACTTCGGCCGAAAGATCCATGAAGCGAAGTAGGTAGTCCTCCATCCACTTCTCAGCCGATTCAAGAGAGCTTGTGCGCACAGACTCAGGCAGGAAGGGTCTAACCGTCTTGCTTCCGGTCCAGATAGTCGTGTGGGCCCAGAAGGGGCAATGCGCCGAGATCCCGTCGAGCTTCATGCCGTGCTTTTCGAAGGTGTCTTTGATCTCCTTCGCCGACATGAAACCATCACCCTTTTGTACGTGATAGTTAGAAGGCCCCGCACCATTGGCGCCGGCCTTTTTGGCGAAAGCGACGAACTCATCCAAGGACTTGCCCCCGTGTTGCGCGCCCTCGATACTGGTATGGAAAATTGTTCTAGCCATTGTGTCGATCCCTTTAAGGTTGGTGGGCGGGATTGAATCACGGGGCGTAGAAAGTGTCTAGGAGACGGGAACCTTCCAGGGGTCCCAGGCTCGCGACCTGAAAGGGCCCTGGCCCAGCGGCCCCAACTTCAGCGACTGGAGCCGCAGTTGTGGGTCTCGCTTTCACGTCCAAGGTACGAAGGGCTCGAGTTTCCTATATGAAACTCTAGGCCCCTCGGCGCTTGCGCTCCCTCGAATCTATTCGACGAACCTGAAGGAGCGTTGGTCTGCTGAGCCGTCGTCGCAGGTTGCTTGAACCACTGGCTGGGTTATCGCGCCCCTGTTTCCCCGTTAACACACGATCTAGTATGCCCGGGAGAGCCATGACATCTTAACCACTCGGCGTTGACCGGTTGACCTGAGTATCGGTGAGACAGATATAGATCCGGAAAGAATTGGAAGCTCGTGAGACAGGCTTGACTAGGTGACTCGCCGCGCTAGTGGCGGGTGCCGGCTCTAGCGTTCGTTCACGCGCGAACGCTCGTTGATGGTCAAGGACGCGTCGATGAAAGGGCAATAGCTGCTGGACCGCGAGGCCGATACCGCACTGAAGGCTGTGAGGTGGGTTTAAACAAAGTCGACCAGCGTGGAGCTACCGACTCAATTTGGGGGGCGGAAATGCAGTGCGTGTGGAACGACGAAGACGCCAGAAGGTGGAAACCGCTAGGTCAACGACTCTGACGCTGCACGTCTCTCTTCGATTGTGGGCGCACGTTCGTCAAAATGCGAAAACGCCAACCGGGATCCCGGTTGGCGTTACATCGAACATCCGCGACGGCGCTTTACGGTTTGATCAAGTGTTCGCGGCGCGCGGCCCACATGAGACCGCCCGTAAGGTGCTTAACGACCAAAGGATCCTGGAAAACGAAGTCGTGGTGACCGATTGCGGTATAGAATACGCGGAAGTTGTTGTGCTCTCGCGCCCACATGATGGGCTGGTTCGCTGGAGGCGCGTTTCCACCACCGGATGCCGCTTGAGCGAGTCGACCCAGCAGGATAAGTCCAGGAGTTTGCTGGGCAGACGCCCACGCAGGCGAGGAGTCGAAAGAGTACCACTCATCTCTACGAGGCCAAGGATTGGGCAAGCCGGCGATCGCCGGGTGTGTCAGGGCTGCCGGCTCGAACTGAATCAGGTTTTCCTGATTGTTCTCGCTGTGGCCGTCGTAGTACTGCATCGTGTAGTCCTTATAACCGCCCCAGTCTTTCTCGCAGTCCGCAGCGGCATGGGTGCCAATCATTCCACCGCCCTCTGCCATCCACGCGTCGAACACAGCCTGATGGGTGGGGTCGAGCGCGTCGCCAGTCGGATTGAGCATGAAGACCACTTCGAACTCGGCCAATTTTTCGGGCGTAAAGTAGAGGTTGTCGGGTTCCGGCGGATCGGCCTTGTCGCCGCCAACCATGACGACCTCGAAGCCTTGCTTAGCAGCCATCTGTTGCATCATCACCCGCCCTGCGTCTATGGCGCCGCCGTGCCGAAAGCCCTCGGTCCTTGAGTAGACCAGCACCTTGAACGGCCCGCTCCGAGGCGCGTAGGGACCGGTATTCGCGGCTCCGCCGGCACCTTGGACCATGCCACCGGCACCTTGGACCATGCCACCGGCACCTTGGACCATGCCACCGGCACCTTGGACCATGCCACCGGCACCTTGGACCATGCCACCGGCACCTTGGACCATGCCACCGGCGCCTTGGACCATGCCACCGGCGCC
>JBDKJZ010000404.1:0-5617 GCA_039796375.1 Pseudomonadota bacterium | reverse complement strand
GAGCTGAGTGCTCGGAATCTGGACCTCATCCCCCCACTTGATAACGACTCCCTCAAACCCGGAGCGCCGCAGATGGGACTCAACGGGCGCGAAGTACCGCATCGCAAGCTCAACCATCGAGACATAGCGCTGGTGACCCCCGGCGACCGGCACCGAAACGAAGGACTTCATCGCCGGCTTCTGTCCGTTGTCCGTCTCCGTGAAAGGAGTCGCGCGGCTGCCCTCACCGAAGACAAACGCCGCCAACGTCCCGCGCCCCGAAACCACGTGGGGCCGCAGCCTTTGCCAAAGCAGCAGCACTCCGAACGCTTGGTTCACAGGCAAGTCTTCGTGCAGGCTGAGTGCTTTCTCAGCCCGAAAATCCGCCCTGACGCTGTCTAGTTGGTGCTGCCAGAAAGCCTGAGCGCTTGCCGAACCGGACACGGTGGCAAGCAGCGCCGGGGGCTCACCAGCTTCGAACAGCCGTCGGGTCTCGTGGATGTTGGCCTGAATAGCGGAGACGAAGGGGTCCGATTCAACATGCGTTTCTCTAGTCATAGTCTGTACCCTCTGATGCGCGCCCGGGCGAGCAGTTATGCCACACAGCGGCGCGAGCGCTCGGCCCAGGTGGCGGCTTCACCGAAACTGCGCGCGTTCACCGCTATCAGTGATGGCGCCGCCGAAGGTGCCGCGCAGACCGATCGAGGGCACGCTGACTGGGCCGAACGTCGCCGTGACGCAGCGCCCAGGGAAGCAGGACACACCCAGAATTTCCTCTTGAAACGTCGCGTTCAGCATCTCGACGACCAACATCAACCGTGACCAGCTGAGCGACCATTCTTTCGACAGACGCACATCCACTCGGCTGAACGCTTCGCTGCGAGCACCGGTTCGGCCCCCGGTGACTCCAACTTGCCGTACGGGCAACCCCGAGTACACGAGCAAGCGGGTACTGAAGTTGTAGCCTGAACCGAAGTCGTATCCCGCTGTGGTCTGAAAAACGTGCGTCCGGTCGAAGCTTGAGGGGACGTCTGACGCACCTATGCGGCGCGTCGAGCGTGACAGCGTGTAGCCCACGCTCCCTGACAGTGTCTTCGTAAACGGACGGCGCAAAAGCAACTCTAGACCATACGCGCTGCCCCGCGGACGTTCGGTAAAGTTGAGCTCTTCCTCAAGCCGTTCGCTCCCATCAGTTGCTTCTGCCACTTCCAGCGGGTCGGGGACGGTAGCGAGGGAGAGTGGGTCTGACAGCTTCAAGTAGTCGTTAAAGAAGACCGTCCCTTCACCGGTGAACTCGAACGGAATCGCGTAGCGTAGCGTAGCCGCGCGCTGCAGTGCGTGCTGCAAACCTCCCTTGAGCTCCGCCGGGCGCACACCCGGAAGTGGGACACCCGCCGAGGGCGTCTGAGTACTGTAACCGACCGCAAGGATCGTCCGCCATCGCTCTGACAGCTCGAGCGTCGAACTCAGGCGCGGTTCCAAGGACACGGCCTTGCCCTTCGCTGACGTGTAGTGCGCGAGCCGAAGCCCCGCGTCGATCTTGACGTCCCTTGAGGGAGACACCCGTCCTTCGCCCCAGACCGCCGCCTGCGTGTCCGCCCGACTGACCGCGGCGTTGTTCGACGCGCCAACGTAGAACGAGGCCCCAGAAGCGTCGTAGTCAGTCACGTCGGCTGTAGCGCCCGCCGCCCACTCCCAAGTGTTGTCGACGACGTAACTGAGCACGCTCCCCGCGCCGACAGAGCGCGCCGCGAAAGCCTCGTCTTCAGCGGCGAAGCGCGAAGCGTCCGCGCCCAAGATCACATAGTTGTGAAGATCGACTCCGCGGGAGAGGTTCCGATTGTAGCCCAGTTTGAGGCGGTAGAACGCAGTGTCGATGTTGATGTCAAAGCCGCCGCCCTGCTTTTCGGCTACGAGGTCACCGGCGCCAAGAAACAACAACGTTGCCTCATCACGCGGCGAGAAATTGTGCGCAGCAAGCAACTGATAGTCCCAGTATTCTAGACGAAGGTCTGGGTTTACCAAAGAAAGTACCGGGCCCAGGTGGCTCACCTTTCCAGCGACCGCTAACATCCCCTGACCGCCGTTGATGGGTGCCCCGACGTACGCCGCGGACTCGAACACTTTGGACTCTGCCTCGGCGGAAAACTCAGTGACGTCCGTGTTCGCGCGCACGGTGATGACTCCGCTGGTGGCATCGCCGTACCTTGCGCGATAGGGACCCGACCGCAGCGCCACGGCCTCAACGAACTGCGGGTGTAGAACAGAAGAGCCCGGGCCCGCGTGATACAGCTGGGGTACCCGCGCCTCATCGATGTAGAAGTTCACGCTACCCGCGGGCGCGCCCCGCACGAAGAAATACGGCGCTCCTGAAACCAAGGGCGTGATGCCAGGCAAGAGCTCGACGGCGCGCAGCGGATCGCCAAAAGTGCCAGCGGTGAGGCGCGCTTCGGCCTTGTTGATGGTGCGCTCCGTGTCGTCGAGACGCGGGGCAGTGACCACGATATCGATGTTCTGTGGCTCGCGAGCAGACTCCGTGGCGACCTCAGTCGTTCGGCGGTGGGCCTCCGGCTTGGGTCCGGGCAGGCTCGGCGCGAGGCCGCTAGGCTCGGCGCGATCCGGAGCGGAGAAAGTGAAATCAACCGCGACCATGATCGTCGCCGCCACCGCTTGGCCCTCCCGAAGGGCCGGCGAAAACTGGGCTCTCTCGGCAGCGCTCACCGCCGCGGAAGCGAAGGGTTCGTCTCCACTTTCGACCTGGACCCGCTCCACAGCACCTCCGCGATCTAGGGTGACTCGTAGGACAACTCGCGCATTCTTAGTGCCGCTGATCGGGTACTCGGGGTTCAACGGCGCTAGCAGCTCAGGCATGACGACCCCCGAGGGGACCTGCTGACCCCAAATGGGGGAAGCGCCCGTGAAGCTTGCTGTCCAGATCAATGCCGATAGGGCAGCGCTTAAGAACTTCGACATGTGGCTGCACAGTAGCGCCCTCGCCGCAGACTGAGAACCCCGGGAATCACGGTAAGGTTGGCGAATGGGCCTGTCCGGCGCACACAGCCTGCACACCCCGGCGGGGAATTCTCCGTGTCCTAAGGACGGAACCCATGCATCTCACTTTGTGCGCCCGTTCCCGACCTCAGTATGTTCTGGCTGCAAATCACGAACGTCTGAATTGAAATTTCGCCTGAATACTCCCCAGGTTTGGGAGCAGCCCTCGGCCAAACTCTGGTCGGCGAATTCTCGAGTCTGCTAGCGTCGCCAAGACCGTGCCCACGGGTACGGGGTTAGAAACCCAAGGGAACCCATCCATGCTTGTTAGACTCACTCCACGTTTGATCACCCTAGGCGCTTTGGCGCTGGCGAGCTTTGCTCTAGCTGGCTGCAGCAAAGACGCGAACAACAGCTCCACCCCAGACGACGCGGCAGACGCTGGCGGAACCGATGCAGGCGGAAACGGCGAGATGGGCGTCGATGACGCCGGACCCGACGACAAGCCGGATACCGACGAACCAGATGCGGGTAACGGACAGACGCCTGACGCTGGCGCTGGTGCCGACGGCGGAACTCCCCCTGATGGCGGCATCTCCAAGAGTGAGTGTGATGGGGCAGACGACGGAGCCAAGTGTAGCGACGGAATCTGCGTGGCAGAGACCTGCGCACCGTCTCGCTGCGGCGATGGACTGGTCGACCCCAAGCTCAAGGAAGAGTGCGACGACGAAAACGACGTTTCCGGCGATGGTTGCAACTTGTGCCGCTTTGACTGCACTAAAGCCGCCGACTGCGATGACAACAATTCTTGCAACGGCCCAGAAGCTTGCACCGACAATACTTGTGTCGCCGGGGTCGCCGAACCCGAAGCGACTGAGTGTGACTTAGACGCCGTAACGAAGGGCGCGTGCCGCGCTGGGCAATGCGCCAGCGTCGGATGCGGCAACAGTGTGGTGGACGCCGGCGAAGAGTGCGACGACGGTAACACGAACAACGCCGATGGTTGCACCTCCCGGTGCGCCTGGACCTGTGCATCCGACGCCAACTGCGGCAATGGGGACGCCTGCGATGGAGTGGAGACCTGCCAGCTGGCGGACCACACCTGCAAAGCCGGCACGCCCGTTGAGTGCCTAGCTAACGGATGTTCCGGGACCTGTGATCCGGTGGACGGCATGTGTGTGTTCCCTGATGTCGACGCAGACGGCGCGAGCTGCGACGTCGACTGTGCCGACGCCGATCCCGCTCGCTTCCCTGGGGGATTCGAGTGCAAAGACGGGAAAGACAACGACTGCGACACAGCCACCGTCGACAATAGCTCAACGGGTTGTGAGTGTTACGTAGACACGGACAATGACGGGTTCGCCGCAGACACCAAGAATGCAATCGCCTCTCCAGGAAGCTGTCCGAGCGGCTACACGCGCACAATTCCCGGGAGGACGACCTCTGACTGCGCGCCGTCATCGGCTTCGGCGTTCCCGGGTCAATCGGAGTACTTTGAGACCTCCTATTGCCCGTTCCTCCTCTGCAACCGGAGGCAACGCTCCTTCGACTACAACTGCAACGGCGAAGCGGAATCGTTCTTCACTGACGGGAAGCTAGGGCCCGCATCCTGCGCGACCATCCAGAATTCGATTAGCTGTGGGCTCGCAAGTGGCTGGGTTGCAGACATTCCAGCATGCGGTGCAGCCGGAACGTATCGTTCTTGCAGCTGGACCGGCAGAGCCTGCACGGGTCAAGACCTGGCGGACCGCGTACGCCCCTGTAACTAACACTGCTGCTGGCCCGCTCCTGGGCCAGTGTGCGGAGTCAACCAAGGGCCGTCGGCACAAGCTGGCGGCCCTTTTTTAGCACCTCGTCGGACGGGTCGACTGCGGGGCTCTCAGGTTCGGGCGCCGGGTAGGGCTGCTGACGGCGGCGGCTGACTTCGACTGGACTCACGCGCGGCAACTCGGGAGCCAGCGGCGGCCATGGGGTGGTATTACGCCCGTCGTGAACTTTGAACGCCGCGCAGCCCAGTTCTTGCTCCTCCTCGCGCTCGTTACCGGACTTACCCGCTCCGCCACAGCGCACCCGATGGGCTTCGGAAACGCCGACCTCGCGGTCAAAGCCGACAGTTTCCTCGGCGAACTGATCCTCGACAGTCCGCCAGAATATGCCGATCAGAAGAACCCAGCCCCGCACAGTTCCGAAGGCCCCCAAGGTCAAGAACAGCGGAACCGGGAACTGAAGCAACAAGTCGAACAGGGGTTCGTGCTCGTCTTCGATGGCCAGCCCTCGAAGACCCAGGCGCGCGTGCTCGCGCTCGGCACTGGCCCACAGGCTACCGACGTGGTGCGGGTCTTCGGTCAGGTCCCCGCGGGCGCCAAGACCCTGGTGATCCGCACGTCTACGGAGCAAGGCGACATGGGCGTAGAAATCGGCGGTCCACTGTTGCCTGACTCTTTACGCGGTTTAGTCTCAAAGAACAGCGAGTCCCCCGTGCTTCACCTGGGCCCAAACCCGCCGGAGCAAGCTTGGTCCCGCGTGCGAACCCAAGCCCCCGCCGCAGGCTCACCTGGCGCGGTTGCCTCCGCCAGCGTCGATCGGAAAGCTTTCTCAGCTGAGCCCGAGAATCGCCCCAAGACTGAACGCTTCAGACTCACCTGCT
>JBDKJZ010000403.1:0-5624 GCA_039796375.1 Pseudomonadota bacterium | reverse complement strand
CGCGGCGGTGCTCTCTGGCATCACCTCCGCGGCAGTCACGGCGCCGGTTTCCTCTTTCACTGTGAAGTGAACGATAACGGTTCCGGCAGCGTTCTTGTTCGACTTGAGAACACCATCGTAGCAAGACTGAATCTGGCTGCTGCGGGTCTCGAGCAAGCCGCGCGTCACCGAGGAGTAGTCTTCGGGGCTCCGGGCGTGGAAGCTGCACGCGCTGGAAGCGATGAGAACTGCGGTCAAAGTTAGTAGGTTCTTCATCGCTTACTTCGCCTCTTTCTTGCCAACGCTCTTGACGGCGGTGTCTAGCACCTTCTCTTTGCCGGTGTTTGGATCCACTTCGACCTTCTTCTGCGTAACGTCCTGCTCAAGGATGAGGAACTCTACGCGGCGGTTGCGCTCGCGGTCCGCTTCTGTCTCGTCGGGAGTGACCAGGGGCTTGGTCTCGCCGAAACCCTGTGAGGTGAGGCGCGCCTGCTCGACGCCAGCTTTTTCAACCAGGTAGGTCATGACGGCCTTAGCGCGGCGCTTGGACAGCCGCAGGTTGTGCGAGTCCGAACCTTCGGAGCTTGCGTGCCCGCCGACTTCAATCACTTTGACGTGAGGATTCTTTTTGATCACGTCGGCGACCTCGTTCAGCAAGCTGAACGAAACCTCGAGGATCTCCGCGTCGTTGTAGGCGAACTGCACCTTCTCGTTGATAACGATTTGGTTGTCGCGCATCTCAACGCGCATCGGGGCCATCTTGGCCTCTACAGGCTTAGGGGCGGGCGTCCCAGCGATGGCAATCGCCGTCCGGTCGCTGAATTGGGTCACGCCACCGCAAGCGGACGCCAGGAGAACGACGAGCCACGCGCTGTGGAACCCGACTCGGCGTGTCGCAGCAAAAAAATTCATATTAAGTACCTCTCAGATTGGCCCGTTGTGGGCTGAGTAATCCCCCGCTAGGTCGCTGATCCGCGGCCGGAGGTCAAGCGCGGCGACACCCGAGTGGCTACGTCCGCCCCATAGCGGTCCTGTCCGAGGACCCGGCTCCAACGGTCCAGAGGGCAGGGAAAGGGCGAAACAGCCCAAATGTCTTCTGCCTACCGACATCGAGCTAGGAGACCGGAATAAAGCCCGGCTGAAATCTGGGTGCCTGGTGCGACCGCTGGGACCCACGCGTTGACCCCGCCCGTTCGGCGGCGCGAGTCCCGGGGGAGCTTTCTGAGGATTCCGTCGCAGGAAAGGCCGGACCGCCAGCGTCAGTGCGGCGAACGCGGCTCTTCGCCAGTCAGCAGCGCCAATGATTTTCAACACTTGAACGGCGGCATACAGATTGCTGTCGGGGCCTCGAGCGAATCTTCGCTCCCACAAGAGGGGGAACCCCATGAACACAACCCAATCACAGCCGTTTTTCACCACTCTCGCAATCTCCATAGCCGGCCCGCTTCGGCGCGCCGTCGGACCCACCGCGCTGGCGGTCCTCAGCCTGAGCGCACTCGCTTGTTCAGGCGCTCCGGCAAACGCTCAAGGTCTTGGGACCGTTGAACTCGCGCTACAAACCACCACCGAGGGAACCACCTACGAGCTGCATGACGCCTTGTTTCGGATCGACGGTCCGGAGTCGGTAGAGCTCAGCGGCGACACCTCATCGGCGGCGGATTCTGTTGAGCAATCGCTGCCCCCAGGGCAGTACACGGTGGAGCTTCTCGATGGTTGGAGCTTGTACCGAATCGACGGGACCGCTGAGCAGCGCTTGGATGCTACGCTGAGCTCGGTCAATCCCGCGGCTTTCAGCATCATTCCGGAAGGGGTAACTCGGGTTTCCTACCGCTTCGCTGTCGAGGCGGGAGGGGTCGACTTCGAGCAGGGGTCATTGGCTCTCTCGTTTGGCGTTGACGTTCATGAGCCCCTCCAGGTGTATTTCAGCGAAGTGATGAAGAACCCTGAAACGATCCCCGACAGCAGCGGAGAATACCTCGAGCTGAGCAACGCGGGCATGACGGAGGTCGACTTGATGGCCTGCACGATCACCCGAGACACCCAGTCTTTCGAAATCAACGAACCGCTGCGTATTCCCGCGGGAGGCGCCGTGGTACTCGCCAACAGCGCCTCGCCCGGGTTCGTTCCAGACTACGTCTATGCCAGAATCACCTTGCCCAACACCACTAGCTTTCAGTTGTCGCTGACCTGCAACGGGAAAGAGGTGGACGCGCTCCCGTTCGTGGTCTCCGCTTTTCCTAACGCGCCAGGGAAGAGCGCCAGCCTGTCTGGCTCCGTAGGCTCAGCTGCAGGCAACGACCTGGCCGGAGCCTGGTGCGATGGGGTTGCCGCCTATGCTGGCGACCTGGGCACTCCCGGCGAGCTGAACGCAAGCTGCAACTGACTGAACTGTCCCCACGGAGGTGGATGTCGAAGGCCCATCCGGGATCGTTGTCCTCCTCCTTGCCGACCAGGCTCGGGGGAGCGGGTGGCTCGGGTGGGCTCTGCGAGAAGAGAAGAAAATTGCACCAAAGTTGCTCGCTCGGCCCCAAGACTCGGGCCAGTTCAAGGTGTCATTGATCGTTTTCCCGGACCTGCTGCGGGAACTCCGGCGCGATTAATCGCGCGCAACTTCAAAAGTGAATATTGCCGCTGCGTGGAGGCAGAAACGGAAACTAGAATAGCCGGGCTCACAGTACATCCCAAGCCCTGCTACTTCTTGCCCGAATCGGAAGCCCCTTGAAGATCCAGTCACGGCCACGCCCTCCCACTCTCCAGGCAGCTGCCGGTAAACGCGACTCGGGTCGTCCTCACCTAGCCAAAAAGCTACGGGGGCCAAGCATCGCACCAGCAGTCGCGCTCGCATTCGTAGTCAGCGTATTTCCTCAGGTCGCGTTCGCGCAGAGCGAAACCGCTCCGAGTGCGCCTGCTTCAAGTGCGCCTGCTTCGCCCGAAGCCGCGCCCTCCGCAAGCCAAGATGCAGCTGAAGCTCCCACAGCGGGCGACGAACCACCGCCTGCTCCCCCACAAACCCCGGAGGACACGAGCTCCAGTGCCGACCCTACTGCAGCTCCACCGCCCAGTGCCGCAGCAGCGGCTCCCGCCCCTTCCGAGCCAGCGTCAGCGCTGGCGCCGCAAGCGCGTCGCTTGTCCAGGTCGCGACGTCCCCCTTCCGCTCAAGCTGCCCCCGCATCCGCGAAGCGTTCACGAACGCCGGTAGGGCGTCGAAGTCAGGCCCCGTTCCGGTTTGACCTCCAGCCTACTGAGTCAAACTCCCCGGTCCGAGATGAAGCGACCCAGGAGCCCTCAAGCGAAGCTGAAGCGGAAACGGAGGTCGATGGAGCTCAAACGGAGGGTCTGACCGGGCTCTTGGCAATCGTCGACCTCACCAGCCAGCTAGGTTCGGGAACGTTCCTGCGCGGGAACGGTTTCGGCGACAACCCGCTGTTCGACTACGCCCTGACGCTGCAACCGACGTGGAAGTTCAAAGATCGGACGCAGGTCGATTTGCTAATGTCTCTGTCGCAGGAACTCACGGATTCCGACGATACGGCAGAGCAACAGCAGCTGTTGCTGAGTGACCTCCGCCTTGGAGTTCGCAGAAACTTGCACACCTTCGAACGGTCGAAGACCGCCCTCGGCGGCCAGCTGTACGCCTATATCCCCACATCCTTGACATCGCGCGGCGAAACGTTGGTGACAGCGCTAGAAGCCCAAATCAATGTGACGCAGCCAGTCGCTGACTTTGCGCTCCTGTTCCGGACTGCGGCCCGCAAGAACTTCCATAGCTACACCTCTCCGGTCGTGGACGTCGAAGACAATTCTCTGGCCACATGCCTCGCGCGAGAGGGTGGCAGCGAGAGAATCGACGCGCTCTCCTGCTCCCCAGGCGGAAACAATACGTCTCACTCGTGGAATAACCGAGTGGGGGTCAGGTACACACCCTTCGAAGAGTGGTCGTTCCTTGCGTATTACACGCTCGCGCACTCTTGGACTTACGAGGGCTACGACACCGGGCGGGCAGAGCAATGCAATCCGCTGGACCCCGCGAGTTGCGCCCGTTCCGGCGAAGGCGCGCAGGCTGGGCGCGGCCGAAGGGACAGCCAGCTGGGCCAGCTACTCGCCGCGTACGAAGCCACCAGCAATCTCACGCTCACGCTCGGTGTTGCGACCGGCAGCGCCACCCGAACCGATAACGACCGCTCGATTCGTTTTCCATTTTTCGACATCAACAACCAGGCTTTGAACCTCACCACCTATTCACTCTCAGTGACTTTCACTGAGGCGATCCCCTTCTTCAAGAAATCTGAGGATGCACATGCGACACTCTCCAATCGCTAAATCAAGACTGACCGCCCACGGCTTCGGCCTCGGAGCGATCCTGGCGTTAGCCACAGGCTGCGCCCAGTCTGTCGGCGACATCGACCGAACCCAACCCGATTTGGTTCCGAAGGATGCCTTCAAGGGGGAATGGTTCATCCGTCAGTCGGTCATCGACGTGCCAGCGACGAGCGCAGGCTCATTTATTGGTGAAACACAAGACATGGAAGTCGTCGTGTGGGAGGTGCAGGAGGATGCTCTCGTAGGGTACCGGGCGTATGAGAAAGTCCCCGGCATCGACGCGCAAGCCGAAGACCAATCCGGAGTCGCTCCCCCCAAAGTCCCGGAAGGGCTGGGTGATGGCAAGGACCCCACCTTGTACAAGGGTAACCCCATCGTTGCCTACGCTATCTCCGACCACGTCGACGTCCAGCGGGACTACAACGCCCGCACCGGCGAACAAACCAACATAATCAGTGAGAACTCGTCGGACCGCCCCTGGCAGGAGCGGCAGTGGATGCGCGTCGACTGGTCCGATAACTTGGTTGACAACTTCCTCCATAAGCCGTCCTTCATGTTCGGCGAAAGCAACCACGTTGAGTTCATTCCAGAAAGCGAAGGCGGCGCGGACGCCTTCCGGCTGGAAGCCGACGAAGACGGTAACGTCAGCTATATCGACTTCACCGAACGTCACTTCGTTGAGCCGAACATCATGGGCTGCCTAAGCGCCATTTGGGCTAACGGTATCGGCGACTGCACGGAAGATCAAATCAAGGTCCGGACCTCATTGCTCAAGGTCGATGTCGCGCGTGAGCAAGATTATGAGCCAATGTTCTACGACGACCGCCGCCAGGGCGAGTTCGGCTACTTCCGCACGGAGCGTCCGACCTATGACCGCGGCCGCGGCAACACCTTCACGGGGCTCCAACAATTCGCCAACCGCCACGAGATCTGGGCAGACAACCGGGACAGCAAGGGGAACCTGAAACCCTACGCGGACCGAAAGCTACGCCCCGTCGTGTACCACCTCTCGCCCAACTACCCGCAGGACCTGGTCCAGGTCGCGGAGCAGATGGCTGAGGAATACGACAAGGTCTTTAAAGAGGTCGCCGCTGCGGCCCGCGGACAGTCCTTCGAAGAAGTGGCGCGTGACGTCAAAGAGTTCACCGGCAGCTCCTGCCTGTTCTGCCTGGACACCAACGAAGACGGCACGGCACGCATCGGCGACTTGCGCTACAACTTCATGTACTGGGTCGACGATAACCAACAGATAGGCCCGCTGGGCTATGGACCGTCCTCAGCCCATCCACAAACGGGTCGCATCGTTTCATCCGCAGCGTATGTAT
>JBDKJZ010000402.1:0-5657 GCA_039796375.1 Pseudomonadota bacterium | reverse complement strand
TGCTGGGCAACGACCGGAAAGAGATTTCCACCAAGCTCTGGCCCGCAAGCAGCGCGGAGCCAGCGGCCTGGGACCTGAGCGCGGAGCTGCCGGTCTACGAGACGACCAAGGGGGCCGGCTCGATTCTGCTGATCGCCCACATGAGCGACGTCACGTTCGGCAAGGTGACCGTGCTGCCTCTGCAGTAATAGCGGCTCGACTTAAAGGGCGCTTTGGCGGCGGGCGGCCAGGATCGGTGGGGGCAATATCTCGTAGTCCCGGAACTTGCCGGGGTCGCCCTCCGCGCCGTTCATCGCTGCTTTGGCGATGTTGTACATCTCGCGAGCTGTGACGTAGTGAAGGTGCCACTTGTGGCCGTCGTTGTATTTGGCTAGCGCCGAGTGCAGCGCGTGCCAGGAGGCGCCAAGCAACGTGGCTGCGTTGCGCTCGGGAGCACCGTGGGTGTGGACCTTAACGAACACCCAGTCGGGGCGCCCCTCGACGTGGATGTTCTGATTCACCCAAGTCTTCACTCGGTTCGCATCAGCCCCGTCGTTGCCTTGCAAGTCGCCCGACTCGATTCGCGCTATGGCTCCAGGTTTACTCGCGATGGCGAGTGGGCCTTGAATCAGCAGCACCCGATCGGCCTTCGTATGACCTACGCGGGCGCGCTCACCCCACTCGTAGGCGCGTCGTCGTCGGAGGTCCCCTGTGGGCCAGTAGATCTGGTTGACGATGTTGGGCTGGCACTCGCTCGGTGAAGCTGGAAACGTGAAGTCCGCGTAACACCCAGTATCCCAGAGCAGCGGGAGCTCTGCATCGACGCCGCAGTGCCGACCGTCAGCCCGTGAGTTTGCAAGGCACCAGTTGCCGTGGATGAACGCGTAGCGCGGGCGACCACTCGGGTCGCGTCCCAGGTGCCCGTGCCGAGAAAAGTCAGCAACGGCCTTGTCGAGCAATCCGCGGAGGCTCGCTTCAGTGTCGCCGTCGTGATGAAGGTGGATCTCAACTTCGCCGTAGCCATCCCGCACTAATCCGGAGAGTTGCTCAAGGTACTCCGGCGCGTACTGATCGCCGGGGAAGAAGAAGCTGTGCTGAGGAGGACGCCCGGATGAGTCCGTGTAGCCATTTGCAAGCTGAGGGTACGCGTCGACCCAGGTCTGAACGCGCTTCACGCCCTGTTCATGGAGGACCTCATCTGCCAGCGGTTCGTAGTGGTCGCAAAAAGCGAAGAGAAGGTGGCGGGGGCCTTCGTGTCGGGGGGCTCTTAGGCTGCGAAACAGGTGCTTCACGTACCCTGTTGCCCAAGTGTGAATGTTCTTCTCGCTCAGCCGATTGCGAAGGCGCCTGGGGGTACTGTCCTTAGGGGTCATGTTGGCCTCGTCTTAGATGGCACCGGTATAGACGGCGAGAAATGAAAGTAGGAGCACTATGCCAGCGAGCACTTTAACTAGAGCACCGACGCTGAAGCCTGAATCGAAAGTCGGCGCGTGCGCGCGTACGGCCTCTACATACGCCCCGCACAAGGCCAAGAACACCCACAACAAGTACTCGTAGCTGAGTGATAAGAAGAGGATACCGATGGCCATTCCGACCATTGAGGTTGTCAGGGCCCTACCCCAGATTTGTGCCACCTCAGCCTCAGGTGACACAAACTTACGCAGCCCGTTCCAGGTGTTCTTCAGTGCGAGGAAACACACGGAAGTCCACAGAACCATGCCAGGGATACCTGTCTCAGCGGCGGTCAAGATGTAAGAATTGTGTGCTGTTTGACCGTGGTATTGAGTGAACTGTTCAAAGCCCACGCCGCTGGCCGGATAGTTCAAGAACAGGTGCATGCCCGTCCGCATGCACTCAATGCGCAGCTGTGTCGAGGCATCGGCGTCTGCTCGCTCGTCGCCGCCGATCAGGCCCGCCAGCCCTACCATCGCTGCGATCGCCGCGAGAGGTAAGCCAGTCAGCAAGGTCTTCCTCAGGCCGAATTGGTTCACCGCGAAAACCAGGAGCACCGCCACCAAAACGATCATCCCGCCCCGCGATTGGCTTAGGAACACCGTATATGCGGTGAGCGGAATCATCGTGAGCACCAGCCACAAGCGTTTCTTCGAGCGACGGCGCTGATAAAACGCGACAGCGAAGGGCAGAGTAGTCGAGACAAACAGCGCGACCTCGTTCGGATCTCGCAAGGTACCGACATACCGGACTCGCTGATTGACGGTGGTCATGCCGAAAGCCCCAACGTGCTCGCAACGAGTGCGCTCGTCGCCGGTACACTCATCGTTGGTGGTGCAAGTGCGGTCATCCGGCGTCGCGATGTCTGTCTCGCCGGCGGCGAAAGTGACGCAGTGCATTGGCTGGTAAGCCAGGTGAATACAGGCCAGGCTGACCCAGATGGAACATGCGAGCAGGGTGCCCGCGAGGAACTCAAAACCTCGGAATGAACGAATCCCGTGTGCAATCAAGAGATACACGACGAATAAGATCGTGATCGTCGTCACTGATGGCACCAGCGTATGCGCCGCACGAATCAGCACGGTCAGCAGGCACCACCCGAAGAACAACATGACGAGCGCCAGCTGGTGACCGCGGGGTATCGTGTTGAAACCCACTCGGATGTCGGCGACAAACCCCAGCGCTGCGATCCCGCAGAAAATGTAGAGCAGCGGGACACCCTGCAGCTGCGGGATGAGGTCGAATGGGCGCCCCATGAGGAAGACCGTCAGGGCGAGGATACCAGGAAGCGCAAACATCTACGTGCTTCTCATCACACCTGCGTATAGCCGAGAAGACGGATCGCGGAAACCACCTCCGAGCTCGGGGGCCATTCTTAGGTGACCATTCTTAGGTGACACGTGAGGCCTCAGTGTGGTGCGGTATCGCGCGCGTTGGATACTGCCGAGGCGGCGACCAGCAGCAGGATGGCGCCGGCCGCGCCCCCTGCCGTATTCAGGATGAGGTCGCTGCTTGAGGGAAACCTACCTGGAAGCCACCACTGGGTCACCTCAAGTCCAAGGCTCAGGAGGGCGGAGGCTATTGTCGGAAGCCAGAGGCGACTCACCCGGATCGTGCCGATCACCCAAAAGAGGACCAGTCCGAAGGGCATAAAGCCGAAGAAATTGGTGACCGCGTCGCTCGGGGTGAGGCCATGCGTCGGGTGCACCCGAACCGCTCGACGAAAGCGCTGGACTTCGGGCGGAAGCTGACTTTCGCGCGGGGTCGTGTAGTCGACGGTGAAGTCAGCTGTTCGTAACCACGCGCCCTCAATGGTTCCAAGCCAGGCCTGGCCACCCTCAAGCTCGTTGCCGAGCGTGATCGCTTTCCGCGCTTGCCACGCGCTCAGCGAGCCAGGTGGCATGGCCACTCCGAAGCGGACCGCACCGTCCAGCGACAGCTCATACCCCTCCGGCTGAATCGACAGGAGTATGGTGGCGGCCCGATTGGCGACGAACGCGTCGTGGAGCCAATACTCGCTGTGTTCGTTCCGACCGGGGTCAGTGGTGAACAACTGGACCACCAGGTTCGCGCCCTGCTGCGAGAGCCTCAAGTTGTGGCTCTGGGCATCGTCGGCAAAAGCGAACAGCGTCCCTGACTCCAGGGCGGCTGGGACGACCTTGAGCTCCAGCGAGACCCGGCCAGTGGCCTGCGCTTTGGACAGCCACTCGTTCGGAGACTGCGCGACCAGTACGCCGGCGCGCGCGAAACCGACTCCACCAGCGGCGCGAAACTCCGCGCCGTTGGTCCCGACAGGGCTCTGAAAATTAAACGGTTCAAAAGCTACATACGGGTAAACCGCGGTCACCAGCAGCAAGAGCAACAGGCTAGCGAAGCGGCTCAACGCTCCGCGCGAAGACCCCGACTTCACTGGCCTTCAAATTCGAGAGCACCCAAGTCCGCGGCCTTGCCCGACACCATTCGGGGCTGACCCTGGTTGTGTTCCACGTACTGAAAGTTTGGGTAAAGCTCCTTCGGGATCAGAGCGTTCAAGGGGCCTGCGTGGTCGATCAGCGGAGAGCCCGCTTCGGGACGGAACGTGGTCAGAGAGATGCCCGGATTCTTGCCGGAGATAACCGCTTCTCGGCCTTCCAAGGTGCCGGTCCACTCACCTTTTAGATCGTGACCGTCCTGCCACTTCTCGGAGAACCAGTTGACGCCCAGGTGTGCGTGGCCTTTGTTGAGCATGAGCTCCATACCGGGTGAGTCCGCGAGGCCACCCGCGCGATAGATCACATTGTTGTCCACGTAAATGTCCGCATCGGGGTGGTTGACCTCGATCATATTGAGTCGCCAATTGCTAGGTGGCGCGTCGACATAGATAGTGTTGTGATAGAAGAACAGTGGACCCTTGCGGTGCGTTTCGGGTGCATTTTCGCCGCCGAAGTGGATGGGGACGCCTTCGATACCCTTGCGATCGATGATGTTGCCGTAAACGTACGCGACGTCGTAGTCAGGCAGGTCTTTGACCCACTCCCAGTGTTCCTGAGGCTCCACCAAGTCGATCGCGCGAGCCCCCGCCTCTATCCAGTTGTAGCGGACAATGGTCCCAGGGGAGCGGTCCTTGATAGCCCCGCCGGACGCCCCGGCTTTCTGCGCGCCGAGTCGGTTGTACTGGTACACGGTGCGAGCCCCTTGCACGTACATGGCGTGTTGGAAGTGGCTGCCCACCGTTCCCGTATCGTAGACGTAGTTGCCCTCGACCAGCATGTCCTCGATCAACGAGAAGTCGCCTCCCGAGCTCTTCGCGAAGATGCCTTCACCGCAGTCGTGAAGGACGTTGCCACGAAGCACCAGGCCGTCCCCTCGCCAGATCGCTATGCACGCAGCAACGTTCCACGTCTTATCCGCCCCTTCGAAATTCGTATACTTCTTACCGTCCGATGAACCGCGGATTTCAAAACCCTCAACCCAAATATGAGTGGGCTCCGCCTCGAACGCAGAGTCGTAGGTTCGATTGATCAAGATGACTCCGCCGACCCAGTCGTTTTTCCAGGACACCTGGACTTCGACAGAGCCGTCGCCGTCTAGGACTGGGAGTTCATTGTTGGGGCCTGGCACGCCGCAGAACCGAAAGGGCTGCTTTTTCGTGCCCTGGGCTGAGAGCAGAATCTTTTCTCGGTACGGCTCCTCGCGATAAAACACGCGAACGGTGTCACCTGCGCCAAACTTCGTCCAAGGAAGGTCGGCGAGCTTCTCGAACTGTTGACCGGGCCCAACGGTGTATTCTTTCCCGCTGCCAGTGTGCGTGCAGTTCACGCCGACCGGGGCCTCAGTTGGGGCGGAAAGCGTCGACTTTCTGCCCTTTGGCGGTTCACCGTCGGCAGGCGTGTCGTCACCCGCGGGCGACTCTGGCGTTGCACCGTCGTGCATGTTGGTGTCGTCGGAGTCGGCGGGCGAGGCAGCGTCCTTATTGCCATTGCCGCAGCCGCTAGCGAGCGACAGACACAAGCCGCTAGCGAGCGACAGACACAACCCACTGGAGCTCGTTAGACGCCAGAGTGAACCGATGGCTACTCCGCCGCCTGTGAGAAATCTCTGAAGCCGACGAGGGGTCGCAAGTGAGTTGGAACTACGGGTTCGGATTGTCTTAAGCATCGGCTTCCCCCTGGAGAACAACTCCCGTGATGGCAGTGAGCTGCTGGTACCCGAGCGTCGCACCTTCGCCCAGTGTGCACCAGCGACGC
>JBDKJZ010000401.1:0-5673 GCA_039796375.1 Pseudomonadota bacterium | reverse complement strand
TCGACCCCGAGACCGTCGAGATGAGCACCGTGTCGATCGTCAAAGGAATGACTGACATAGTGTCGGCAACCCGTTCATTCGACGCGCTCGAGAAGATGATCGATGCCTTCCGCGAAGCGGAGCGCAGCGCAGCCACGGAGCTAATGCGCGTCAGATGACCATAGACCCGTCTCGATTCGTAGGTTTTCCAGTTTCTTGCCTTGGCTACGGTCAAGGCGCCACGATGGAACGACTTGTGCATTGTTCCTGCCTGCTAGGAGCCCCAATAGGATGAAGATCGAAACCACACGCTTCGGATCGCTCGAGGTTGCAGAGGACGAGGTGATTCACCTCGCTTCTGGGCTGATAGGGTTCCCGCGCGAACACAGCTATGTGCTGATCCCCCATGGTAGCTCGTCAATGATCGCCTGGCTTCAGTCGACCCACACGGCAGAGTTGGCGTTCCCCGTGGTTTCGGCGCACGGCCTTGTTGCCGACTACCCGGATGTGCCGCTACTGCCGGTCGCCAAGCGCTCGGATATTGCGGACGACCTGGAGGAGCTGGCGATTCTCGTCGTGCTTTCTGCCCCTAGGCACCACCCGGCGACCGTGAACCTGCTCGCACCGCTGATCATCAACTCCCGAACCCGTGAGGGCGCCCAGGTCTTCTTGGATGGGTCAAAGTTTTCGACCCGTGAGTTGTTTACCATGCCGAAAGCGGCGCCGGAGCCTGCGGAGGCGGAGGATGAGAGGACAAGTCCAGACGAGGCGCCCGAGCGCAGAGCACCCCACGCCGCCGGGCTGGCTGAAGGGCACCGCCGAAAAGAAGCTGCTGCCGGATAGCGCAAAGAACTGCTACTATCGCCTCGAGTATGACTCGTGGCCAAGAATCGCAAACGGAGCCGAATCGAGATCTGACTAGCGAGCTTCAGGCTCGCACCCAGGAGCTCCGGCGGATCCCGGATTCGGTCTACGTGCTTCGCGTCGTTGATGGACCAGATGAGGGGCAGACCTATCGGCTCGATGGGTCCGCAGCATCCCGTGTCCTGCTCGGACAGGGGCCGGCGTGTGAATTCCGCTTGACCGATCGCGCGGTTTCGAGGCGGCACCTGTCGCTAGACATCCACGGGAGTCGCGTTCGCGTCGTGGACCTGCACTCAACCAACGGCACGTTGGTTGACGGAATGAGTGTGCTCGATTGTTTCCTCCGGGGGGGGGAGCTGATCCGAGTCGGAGAAACCACGCTCAAGCTGGAGCGCCACGACGACGCGCCCGGCGTGCAACTGGCGGTCGCGGACCGCTTTGGCAAGTTGGTTGGGGAAAGCGTCGAAATGCGGAGGCTGTACCCGCTCTGCAGTCAGCTCGCGGCCTCTGACGTCCCCGTGTTGATCGAGGGCGAGACGGGGACTGGCAAGGAAGTTCTAGCCGAGTCCCTGCATCGCGAGGGGGGGCGGGCGAATGGCCCTTTCATGGTATTCGACTGTACGGCGGTGCCACCCAGCTTGGTGGAGGCGGAGCTGTTCGGATACGAGGATCGGGTCTACGGCGATCGCGCGGGCGTTTTCGAGCAAGCAGAAGGCGGGACGCTGCTGATTGACGAAATCGCTGACTTGGGTCTCTCGCTCCAACCTAGACTCCTCAGGGCGATCGAGCGTCGCGAGGTTCAGCGGGTGGGGGCGACTGGCTTTCGCCCGATCAATGTTCGAGTGATTTGCGCATCGCGCCGCGACTTGGATCAAGCCGTCCAGACCCAGCGGTTTCGCGACGACCTGTTCCACCGACTTGCGGTAGGTCGCATTGAGCTGCCGCCGTTGCGCGATAGATTGACCGACATTCCTGTATTGGCCGCGGAGTTTGCACGCGAACTCGGCAGCAGAGAGCCCCTTTCAAAGCTGCTGCTCGACGACTGGATGTCCATGAGCTGGCCAGGTAACGTGAGGGAGTTACGCAGTGCGGTGGCTCGCTATCTCGCGATGGGGGCGTACAGCAGCGCAATCAGTTCGGATCCCGGCACGGAGAAGGCGCCCGGCACCGCCGACTTGATTCGAGAGGTGCTGGACCTGCCGCTCAGCGAAGCCCGCCAGCGGGTGATTGACGAGTTTGAGCGACAATACATCGAGCGTCTATTGGTGAAGCACCGGGGAAATGTGACGCGCGCCGCGGCCGCGGCCGGGGTCGTTCGGAGACACTTTCAGACTCTCAAAGCTCGGGCCCTCAAAACCGACGTCTAGCGGCAGTGGCGGGACGCTGAGCCCTTCAGCGATTCCGTGTCCGCATGATCGTGCCACCGCCTGAGTTGGTCCAATAGATCCAGTCTGTTGAGACCGAGACGCTTGTTGGGTTGGCTTCTTGTTGGCAATTTAGCAGAGTGATGTCTTGACCCTCGTCGGTGAAACGCCAGACCTCACCGTCGACTGTCGGAATGGGCAGGAACAAGGTGTTTGCTGAGGCCTCAAGAAACGACAACCCTGCTCTGCGGTCGTCGAACAATCGTTGCAGCCCAGTTCCGTCTTTTTTGACTCGAAACATCACCCCCACGTCTTCGAGCGGCGGCTCCTTGCGCACCCCCCGGGCTCGGAAGTAGACCCAATCAGCGGTCAGAGCCAGGCCGTTCACTTCAACATCTATCAGGTCGGCATTTCCTAGCCTAGAAGCCAGCGTCTCTGGGTCCGCCAAGAACTCGACCGCTCCTCCGACCTTCGGTACCCTTCCTATGTGGGCGTGGTCTCGGGTGAAATACACGTGGGTTTCGTCAAGGCTTAGCATCCGCGCCGTCGTCTGCCCGCTCGCGAGCTCCTGGGCCATCGCGCCCGGTTTTCCCACTTCGGCTTTCGCGAGCCGGCGGATCGTCCCTGAGTTTAGGTTTGCCCAGAAGAGGTGTGTGTCATCGAGGGCGAGGCCGTGGGGAGAATCTTGGTTGGTCTGAACGCGAAGAAAACTGCCCATACCAGCTCTCGCCACCCGATTGAGCACTTTGGCTGGGGGAGCGGTCCAGTACACGTGGGTGGTATCGACAGCGAGCCCGAAGGGGCTCTTCAGTTCGGACGCGAGGACCTTCTCCTTGCCACCCGCTTCAGGCAGCATCTTCACAGCGCCCATGTCGCCGCCGGGGGCGTCTCGATCGAGCCAAAATACGTCGCCTTCGTGCACGACGACGTTGAACGGTCCAGCTTGACCCGCAACAAAAACGCTTGGCACCAAGTCAGGGTCTAGGCAGCGCGTGGGTAAGGGGCGGCTGCCCCCGTTCGAAGGCGGGTCGACTGCTTCGCCTCCGCCTTGGGGCGGGTCAATCGGGGGAGCCCCGCCTTGCGGGGGTTGGGGGTTCGGGGAGCCTCCGCGCGGGCTCGTCGAAGTGCTCAAATCCGGGACTTCATAGAAACAGCCTGAAGTGACGCCCAAGGCTGCGAGGATGAGACAGGTAGACCTTTTCAAAACATCGCCTTGTACTGCAGGGTCCCGATGCCCACGCCCCAGCTGCTGCGAGCATCCGCAAACTGCGGGCACTGGTGGGCGACAGCTTCGGTTTCGTTGTCGCTCCCATCGAGCCAAAGAACCAAGCCCGCGGTGCCCAAAACCAAGCTGCCCGCAAAGGCGATGTTAGCCAGCGTACGGAACTGCACCGCTTGGCTCCGCAGTGTTTCGTCGGTGAGTCCGCTACCTCGAAACTCGTTGCGAGCCTGCAGTCCGAGAGTCCCGAACGCCAGGCCCCCCCCCGCGAGCACACCTGCCCCAACGAGGGCGACGGAGCCCCACGGAACCTTGGAGCCAGTAGGACTTAGGTCGCTATCACCCCGGCGTCTCGCGACCCATTGCTCCTCTAACGAGATCGGGTCCCTTCGCCCCGCCACCGCCAGGGCGCTGACTCGTTGACTTCGACCATCCTCGTACGCCACCTCCAGTTCACGCCGTCCAGGATGAACGAACGCCACGAACGGGCACGCGCGAAATATCCCGCCGTCTATGGAAACGCGGGTGTCGCGCGGGCAGGTGACCTCCAGGAGGCCCAACGTCAAGCTGAGGCGGCGCAGGCCCCCGTCGGCGTGGAGCCGATCTTCCTCACGCAAACCTCCTAGAATGAGAGCTTCGTTGAACGCATTGGCGGCGCGCGCATCGCGATCGATAGCTTCCCAGGCGACTGCGGCGTTGTACGCGGTCGCGCCGTGCGGGACGAGCGCGTGCGCCTGCTCGAAGGCGATCGCGGCGTCGGCGTACTCCCGGCGGTTGTACGCCTGGCGTGCACGCTCGAACCATTCATTTGCGGTTGATGGGACCTGCGACCTCGCCGGCGTAGCGCCTTCGGGTAGCGAACCAGGGGTAACGGGATCCGTGGCCACCATGTTTACGTTGTTGTTTTCAGCCTCGGCGACGGAGGCGCGCAGGGCGATCAAAACAACGATCAGAGACTTCGCGACCCAAGGAGGTGGACAGGGCGTCGATGTGCCTGAGCGCCTGTCGGTTGTCGTGTGACGTCGGTTCATCGCGGAGACAGCCGGTCGTGGTAAGGATTGGGGGCCAGCGCCTCCTTCGGAGGGGCTAGTCCAGCGCCGCTCGTCCGCGGGGCGGCTGGGGGAGCAGGCTGCCTGCCGCCTCGGGGCGTTCTTGTCTGCGGGTTCGGCGACGCAGGCGTACTCTGGGGCAAGGTGTCTCTTCCTGACGTCCCCTGAGTGTTTGTCGCGGAGGTCGGCTCTTCAGGCGGAACCTGGCTGGTCCCCGCCTCGCCGGGAGGCGCCACTTGGGCTGACGCACGCGGCGTGCCGAACGTCGGCACTGGCGCTGAGGAAAGTGCGACCCTCGCGGGCGCGGCGGCGACGTCGACTTCCGGGCTGGCTTCGGGAGCGGAGAAACGCCCAGCCATCACTCCCAGCGCCGTCAGTGTCGCCGCTAGCGCAACAAACCCCCACCGGCGATCTCGCCTGGAGGCTCCACCACGCACCCGACCGGAGAACCCAGTTCTCGTTTGGCCGGCTTCCGGCGCGGCGTCTGATGCCAGTAGCCTCTCTTCCGGCTTGCGACCAGCCGCGATTTTGGCGCGTCGGGTGGTCAACACTTCGCCCATCTCGGACTGCACGTAGAGCGCGACGGCGGTCGGGTCGCTGAGCTCGATTCCACTGACTCTTGCTGCGTCTAGCAACTCTTCGCGAAACTCTCGGGCGGACGAGCAGCGCTTGTCCAATCTCTGTTCAAGCGCGTGCGCAACTGCGCGTGCTATCGCGTCTGGCACCTTCGGGTTTACAGCGCGGAGCGGGCGTGGGCGCACCGTCAAAATGCGCATCAGCGTCGCCATTTCGTCTTCCAGTCGTGGTTGCAGACGTTCACCTGCCAGCAATTCCCAGGCGACGACACCCGCGGCCCACACGTCACAGCGCCGATCGAGATGCAACGAACGCACTTGCTCGGGGGCCATGTAGCTCGCCTTGCCTTTGAGCGTTCCGCTGCGGGTCTGACTGAGCGAGCGGGTCAGCTTGGCGATTCCGAAGTCAGCCAACTTCACGCTGCCATCGATGCCTGCCAGAATGTTCTGCGGTGAGAAATCACGGTGTACCAAGCCGAGTGGCTTCACAGCGTCGTCTTCGGCCTCGTGCGCAGCGTGCAATCCGCTGAGCGAATCGGTGATGATGCGTAGGGCGATTGGGGCCGGAATCGTTTCCCCGCGCGCAGCGGCTTTTCGAAACAGCGCCTCCAGCGTCCCGCCTT
>JBDKJZ010000400.1:0-5679 GCA_039796375.1 Pseudomonadota bacterium | reverse complement strand
TGTATGGCGGCTCGCCTCCAGCTCCCGGAGTTCAGCGAGCCGTGGGTTTTCGGATCCAGGTCGTGCGGCATCTCAACGCCAGGGAGGAGCCTGTACCTCTGAGCGGCGAGATCCGGCTCTCGCATCCACAAGGGCAAGTCTCAGCTTCCTTCGTCACGAGCGAAGATGGAGTTGCTGTGTTCAACCACGTCGGGGCCTTCGGAGCAGAGGCGCCGCGAATTGATGTTAGCGCGCAGGGGCAGCTGCTCGCACAAGGAAAATGGCGGCCAGAGATGAACGCTTCGGTGCGGGAGGTCTTGACGCCCGTTGAAGTTCAGGGAGTGCCCTCGCGCATGGGTGCATCGAGTGGCCTGAGCGTCGGTTTGAGTTTGCTCGACGGTCCACTGGCTGTCCCATTTGAGAGCGCCATCAGGCTCAGCATCCGCGATTCAGGCGGCCCGCGCGTAGGGCTGGAACTTGGTGTTCAGGTGGAGGGGGCCGAGTTTGTGCCGACTGCCCACGAAGCCGGACTTCGGTTGGCGACCGATAGCGCGGGAAACGCAGACTTTCAGCTCCGAGCGCTTGAGCACTCCGTGAGAGTGCGGCTCACCAAAGCCGTGCCTAGCGCAGGCAATGAAGAAACTTGGGTGTTCACCCTCCCGGTGGTGCCGGGCGCGATTGTCGCTCGTCTCGAGGGCGGACTTCTGCGCGTTCGTTCACCGGTACCGCGAAGCGTGGCGCATCTGAACATCATTGATTCCGAGCGCACGTTGCTTGCCGCCCGTGTTCCCTTGGTGCCAGCGGCCACAGGCAGTGAGGGGGTGCTTTCACTGGGTGACCTCGTGGGTCCAGTTTGGGCGATGACGTCAAGTGAGCACGACATGAAGTCGATGGCGGTGGTTGGGTGGCCCATCGCAGCGCCCGAAGGGCGAGCCGCACTGGTTCGGCCCGACAGAGTGGTGGTCGACGGTGTGGCGCAGGCGTTGACAGCCCAGCGCCACGACCAGGAACGGATCCGCACCGCCGCATCGGGCTTTGCGCTGTTCGCGCTGCTCGCTGAGTTGGGACTTCTGCTTCGCCTGCGGGCTGTTCATGGGACTCAGCCAGCAGGCGCTTCGGGATTGCCGAAGCGTGGTATACGGTGGACGAGCGAGGGAGCCACTCTGTGGCTGGTGGTGTTCGGGTTTGCGCTGCTCGCCGCCTGGGTTCTCGTTCGCGGATAGCTATCGAGCGGCGTGTTCCAAAGTGGGCCTAGACGGCCCAACAAACGGGGACTGAAGCAAAAAAACTCACGGGCTGGTCGCTTTTCACTCAAGCCACTCCCCTCCGTCCCGTTCACCCGTTCGAACGCAGGAACTTACCCTGCCAACTATCGACGTGTTTCCCATGATTCATCTTACGCGACCCCTCTCAGACTTGCGCCGGACCGACCAGGTCTCACTGCGCAAGGATGCGTCGCGGCAGTACGGCGGTCAGGGACCGCAGTTCTCGGTCCCTGACCGCGACGCGATTGTTGAGGTTGGGGCAGAGGCGAAAGCGCGCCTAGGCTTGGCCGAAGAGAACCCCGCGAGCGGGGCTTCGTTCGCTGAGGTCGAGACCACAGCGCCTGCGACACGGCGGCCACCATCGAGAGAGGTCCTGGAACGCGCTGTGAGGTCGTTCGGCGCCGAGAAGGACGCCCAAGAGAGAGGGCTCCGCGCGCCGGCGCCCGAGTTGGTCGAAAGAGCCGACCAAGGAGTCCCGTACGATGTCCTGCAGCGCGCGGTCGCCGCGCAAGACGTCGAGGCCTTAGCAGGCGCCGATGCTGAAGAGCCGTTGCCGTTTACGGACGATTCCCCGCTGCTCGATGCCGAAACTGTCGAAGGCGCTCAGGCACGGACCTCTTTCGAGGTCCCCGAGAGCGCCGGAAAACCTTACGGTCGCGACGTTCCTTTCGACCTCACCGAAGAGGAGTTGGAACCCGAGCAGACGGTGCAGCAAGGAATCTTTAGCGCGCCGCGGTCGGAGAGCGAAGTCCAGCGAGCTGGTTCGTTTGAGAGGGAGGCCGTAGAGCAGGCGGCGGACGGATCCATCAAAGATCCCGTGGCGGCTGATGTGGACCGTGAATTGCTGGCCCCCGAAGCCGAGCTGAGAACGCTCCTAGCGGGGACGGACGACTCGACGCGCGCCGGTGCTTCCCGGCAGATCGCAGACCACGCGCCGGCGAGCTCAATCGGGGCTCAGAGCGACGTAGCCCTGGTAACCCGTACGAAGCTCCAGCTCGCCAGTGACGCCTATCGCGCTGCCGAGCTCGAATCGGAGGTGGTTCGAGCGCAGGTGCTCACGGACACAGCTCAAGCTCGCCCGGTCCCGCTAGGTCCGGGGTTTGAACTGACGGCGTAGTCTTGGGCTTCGCGGGTTCCCAGTTGCGGGGAACTCTCTATACTCTTGCTCATGCTCGCTCCCGGCTTTGAATTCAGGGGCTTTAGCACGCAGGATTGGGCACGCGCCGTCCAGCTGTTTCCGTTCCCAAGCGGCGGCCCAGCTATCGGGTCGGCAGCTAGCACCCCAAGAGGCGTCATCGCCCTAGGACAACCAGAGCGCCTTTGGCGCCTGCTGCGCGTGGGGGTCGGTATCGTCCCCTCCGACTCAGTCGTTTGGCCATCCACTTCGGAGGAGCTTGCATTGCGCCTTGGCGCGCCCTGGGTCGTGAAGCTCCATCCGAGCGCTCTCTTGGAGATCCAAGAACGCTTCGGTGCCCGCTTGCGCGCTACGGATAGCCTTCAGAATCAGTGGGTCAAACTACTCGTAGCTGTGCAAGAGCTAGTGAATGAGTCGGTCATCGACGTGTGGCCGAGGAGCGTGTTCAACTGGCCGTCGTTGCTTCGGGAAAATCTTGCACACTCCGCCCTGGAGTTGCTTTGTCCGCCTGGCAAATGCCTGGTGCTTGGAGCCTTCGCGCAAGGTGAACTCTACACGGCGCTGGTCTTGCGGCGCGGCGAGCAGGGGATAGATCTCGTCTTGGGACCCGCAGAGCTGCGTTCAGGTATGGGGCTGCTCTCTGGCGACTGGTTCAGGGATCAGGCGCACCTGGTCGCCGTCGTGGAGAGAGCCGTGGGACCTGTCGCCGGCGGCTGCTTCGGACAGGCCGACTGCCTCAGACGCTTGCTCGCAGATCGAAGTCCGGGAGCGTTTGCTCAGGCGGTAGCTGCCCGCGAGCTCGTACTGGATCCTGTGAGTCCGGCGCTGGCCGTGTCCTTAGGAATCGACGTGGGCCGCGCGGCCCTAGCGGGGATGCAGTCACTCACCGAGCGATTGGCCCGTTCTCCGCTGGCTCAGCACCCAGCCGTCGAGCGAATGAAGAAGGGTGGCTGGCGCAGGTCACCCATCGAAGGCCTGATCGGCTTCGATCCGATCTCGGCGCTCAGCAAGCTGATCCTCGACGGCAAAGACAAAAACTGATAACGACCGACAGCCTCAAGGCCTCGTGTTAGCTCGAACCGGAATCAAGGGGCGCCTCGCCCTGGCGATCGTACTGACGGCTTTGATCCCCGTGGGCGCCGCTGTCGTTCTAGCGCGGAGCATGGTTCAGCAAAGCTCAGAGCGCTTCTTCGTTCCCGAGATTAGGCAAGGGCTGGAGCGATCGCTCGGCGCCTATCAGGAGTTGGCTCGGGTTACGAAAGAGGGAATGCGGGACCAGGCGACCCTCCTAGCGACGGAGCCCGCACTCCTAACTGCGCTCCAGAAGGACGAGCCGTCTAACGTGACCAGCGTGCTGAGCGAAGCGTTGCGGATTCGTCCGAACGTGGCATCTCTCACGCTCTTGGACGCGGATGAGCAACCCCTAGCGGTTGCAGACCGGGGGCGACCCGTCGATGACGCGACTGAGCACGAGCTGACCGTGCAGAGACCTGTCAGGCACGGTGAAACGCGGCTGACGTTGCAGGTCCAGTTTGTCACCCCGCGCGACCGCTTTAACGAGTTTGCTCAAATGGGTGAGTTCGTGGAAGCCTACTCAAAGCTTGAGTCTCGTCGAGAAGCCGACGAAAGAACCTATTGGCTCGCGTTCAGCGCGCTCTTGGGAGTCACAATTGTGGCTGCGATCGCGGTCGGGATCCTGTTGGCGCGCGGCGTCACGCGTCGGATCGTGCGCTTAGCTCGCGCGACGGCGCAGGTGGGGACAGGAGACCTCAGCGTGCGGGTCGTTCCTCGGGGGGCGGATGAAATCACAGACCTCTACCTCGCGTTCAATCGCATGGTGGCCGAGGTAGACCGCAGCCGCCGGCGCATCGAGTATCTTTCGCGTCTCGCGTCTTGGCAGGAAATGGCGCGGCGCTTGGCCCACGAGATTAAGAACCCGCTCACGCCGATTCAGCTGGCAGTTCAAGAGGTGCACCAGCGGCTAACGGACCTGCCGCCGGCGCAGAAGCAGCTCGTCGACGTAACGCTCGAGATAGTTCAGACCGAAGTTCAGACACTGCGTCGTTTGGTGACTGAGTTTTCTGAATTCGCTCGTTTGCCCGAGAGCAAGTTGCACACGGCTGACATGTTTACATTCCTCCGGGAGCTGCAGCAGGAAACGGCGCTCAGCGCCTCCTATCTTACGGAACTCGGTGAAGTGGAGCCGGCGGTCCCAGTCTCGCTGCAGTTCGACGTCCCGTCCGGAGGCGCTGCGGTGGCGATGGACACGCAAATGATGCGGCGCGTGCTCATCAACCTGATCAGGAATGCGGTTCAGGCCTCGGCTAGCGCGGAGGCCCCGTTGATTAGGCTCTCAGCCCGGTCTGCCACCGGCGGATACGTGATCGATGTGGATGACAACGGACCAGGCGTGGAGCTAGACCTGCGCGAGCAGATCTTCGAACCCTACGTGTCCACGAAAGACCGAGGCACGGGACTCGGGCTGGCGATCGTCAAGAAGGTGGTGATCGACCACGGCGGCCAGATCGAAGTGCTTGAGGGCCCGCTAGGCGGGGCCCGGGTCCGCATCTGGTTACCTGCGCTGTAGGTTCTGTTATACCCACGACTGCCCGCTTCCGATCATGGCCAAGCTCAAACCCACCTCCGACCCGAAACAACTGTGGATGTTCGTCGGCCTGCTTGTGCTGGCTTGCGCGTTCTTCGGCTACGCCGTCTTGCCTCACCTCGATCCTGGCAAGACTCGACACCAGGGGCTCCCAGCCCCGGAGTTCACTCTCGACGTGATCAACGGTGGCCCACCTGGCAATCGGATCAGTCTGAGCGATCTGCGCGGCAACGTCGTTGTGCTCGATTTCTGGGCAAGCTGGTGCATACCCTGCCAGACGCAGGCTCCGATTATCGACCGGGTGGCTCAGGCCTACGCCGATGCCAAAGTGAGCGTCGTGGGCATCAATACGGGGGACAGCGAGGTACCCGCGCGGGCATTCATGGAAAAGGCTGCTGTAAGCTATCCCTCTGTGATCGATCGAACGGGCGCTGTCGCGCGTGCCTATGACGCGAGAGATTTGCCCACATTAGTGGTCCTAGATACACAGGGCAGAATTCGGTTTTCAGAGGCTCGAGTCCTGTCGGAAGCCGAACTTCGCGAGGTGATTGATGCGGTCCTCGCGGGGCCCAGCACTACGGAGTGAGCCAGTCCATGTCGTCATTGCTTGAAGTATTGTTGCTAGGGGTCATTCAGGGGCTGACTGAGTTCCTCCCAGTGTCGAGCGATGGGCACTTGGCGGTCGGCCAACTCCT
>JBDKJZ010000399.1:0-5723 GCA_039796375.1 Pseudomonadota bacterium | reverse complement strand
AGAGCGAGAGCGGGGCGTTGCTGGTGCGCCCAGGCAAGTCCGGGAGAAAACGCTCTAGGTCGTCGATGTTCGGATCCGCGGCATCGAGCGACGCCCTGTACCAGTTTCCAGCGCGGGTGGTGAGGAGCAGGCTCGGACCCACCGCGACCATACTGTGGACGCGGTGCGGAACTGCCCCGAGCTCCTTCAGCTCGCCGTCGGCCAAGCGATAGAGTTTGGTGTTCCCGACCAACGCGCCGAGCACACTGGACGCTACACAGTCGAAGTCACCGTCAGCTGTCGCCAACAAACGGAAACGAGGCTCATCTGGACCAACGAACAGGTCATCGTCTGGCAGCTCCGTTTCCCCGACCTCCAGAAGCGACAGCGTGAGGCCGATATCTGTCGCATCGGCGTCGATCGGCGGCAGCTCAGGCAGCTCTAGATCTTCGGCTAGCGCCGCCCCCTCGTCTCCGCCGTCCTCACCGAAAACCTGCAGGTCGAAGCTCGAAGGATCCGGCGCGCGCGGCTTGTCGCCTTCTTCCTCCTTCGGCTCGTCTTCCGTGAGGCTCTGGCGGAGGAGCGCGCTGGCGTCCAGCGCCGGATCCGCGAGCAGCTGGTCCGCGTCTTCGCCGGTGGTTTCTTCGTCAATGCTGAACGCTGGGACACCGGGACTGGCGCCTCCCCGGGCCCCGCTCGGGTTGGCTCGCGCCTCGTCCACGCCGTCCGGATCTTCGGCGGACTCTGCTTGCCCGTCGTCCTCCGCTAGGGTGAACCAATCAGCCAAGCTGGACTGGTCCCCTAGCACAGGCTCGATGAGCTCGTCCCCGGCGTCAGCCAAGGGGTGCGGTTCACTTAAGTGCCCGCTGAGCTCGGGTTCGCTGGAGCCTTCTTCCTCGGACCCAGCGGAATCGGTTGCGTGTTGATCGGACATGAGCGCGGGACCTTCGGAGCGGCGCCTTGCGGCGCAGGCCGTCGTACGCTAACCCGCTGCTTCCAACAATGCCACCTGGTCCCATTGATCCGACGCCGCTCCTTTCTGGACTCGTGGAGAGGCGCATTGTCGTGGCGGCGAAGGATGTCGTCTACGTTCGCGGGATCTTCGAAGCGAGCGACGGCGTGGCCGCGGTCTACTCCGTTGCTGGTGGCGACCTAACCCTCGCGGCGACGCCGTCCCGCGTTGCGGAGCTGGATCAGATCCTGGCTGACCTCGCGTGCGAGCTTGGAGCCGATATGCTGACTGAGGCTTCGACGGCTCCGCACATTTCGAAGTGAGGCGTCGCTCAGTCTTACCCCGAGCGAAAGAACAGGGGGCCGGCCCGGCCGGCGGTGGCTCGTGCGCTCGCCCTGTGGATGACTCGTGGACAGCCTTGTTGATGACGCGGGATCCAGGCACGGGCTTGTGGGTAGGGTGTGGATAGCCTCGGGAAATGCTCTCCGACTCCTAGACAAACGCTGAGGTGTTCATTCGCCCGCACGAGGCCTACCGCTTCCTTTGGGTCAGTCTGCGCGTTCAGTGAACGGGCTCGGGAATCGTGCGTGCCTGGACTCCCGCAACGTGAGGTCTCGCGGATTGCCTAGCGCCTCGCGGATCCGATACCTTCCGTCGACGATGAGGGCTGGGGTCGTTGAGGGAGCGCTGGATATGGGGATCGAGACGAAGCCGCGGTCGGGTGTGGTACCGCGCAACCCCGTACCCACTGAGACAGTTCGCGCGCAGGTGATTTGGCATGGCTGGCTGCAGCAACTGGCGAGCGACCCAGAAGCGGCGCTCGCCGCGGCCCTCGCCTATCGAGAGCTTGACGGCGGTAGCCGGGATGAATGGCTTGACGCGCTGGACTCGGACGCGGACCATTCTGAGGTGTCGAAGGTGGCCGTGTACGCTCCGCTGCTGGCGGTCGAACAGGACCCCAGTCGCCGTTCCCGCATCGGCAAAGCCCTGCAATCGGGGGCGTCAGAGGCCGATCGCCGAGCCGCCCGCGTGGGCCTGCTCAGAGCCCGCGATCGTGAAGGGCGGTGCCTCGCCGTGATCACGCGGCCGCTCTATCTAGACTTCGTGCAGACCCTCGCTTGCTGCTACGTTCCTGGGCGTTCATTTGAGTGGGTGCGGCACGACCCCATCGCGCGGCGTACTCAGGCACCGGCCGCAGGCTCGATGCTCGAAGGGCAGGTGCTCGAGGCAGTCCCACGCGAAGCACTGCTCGACGAGCTGGCCGAGACGATCTTGTCCCACCGCCGCTTGGGCGGAGAACTGCCAGAGGCGCTCTGCTTGTTCGCAGATCTTTTCGGACCCAGCCCCGCGCAGTTCTTGGAGGCTCAGAGCCTGGGCGCCGGTGACGACTGGCGATCGGAGCCCTAGTGCGACCCAGCTTCAAGCGCACAGCATCCAACTGCCGCGCGGCGTTGACCAGCCGCACGGCGTTAGCTAGCCGCGGCTTGGGTCGCTGGGTCGTGGGCCTCGTGGTCTTGGTTTGCGTCGGCTGCGCAGCGCCGGCTTCGCCGCGCGAGCCGACCGCGAGCCGTACCGGTCGTCCCGTGGATTTTGCGTTTCAGGGGCCACACGGCGAGCCTGTGCGCGCTGAGCAGCTGCGCGGGCGAAGGACGCTCGTCTTGTTGTTAACCACGTTTGATATGGCGTCTCAACTGATGGCGCAGCGCGTGAACGAGTGGCTTCACACGGCGAAGCCCCGCATCAACGCGTTGGGCGTCGTGATGGAAGCGCCGAAATACGCCCTCTTCTTAGAGACCTATCAACAGACGCTGCAGCTCGACTACCCGCTCGCGCTGGCCGATCATGCGACCCTGGGCGGTCGAGGGGCCTTCGGAGACGTGAGCTACATCCCGACGTTGCTTGTGCTCGACTCCCTGGGACGCGAGGTCGCTCGGCTGTCAGGACCCGTTTCGGACGAACGCATTGAAGACGCGCTCGCTGACGCCCTTCCCCCCCCCTGACCCCTCGGGCGCGCGTGAGCGGTGCGTTTCGGGCGCGCGTGAGCGGTGCGTTCGGCGCGAGGGTCCGGGGCGGTTTCAGAGGCGCCGAGGGCGGGCTAGGCGATGCGAACGCGACTTCGGCTTATCGCTGCAAACCCGTCGGGCCTAGCCCATAGACGCCGCTCCGGCTCAGAGTCACACTCTCAAACGTGACCCAGCTCGGCCTGTTCGGCGATCAAAGGCCGCTCAATTTCGCGGAGGAAAGCGCCCTTCTTGCGACGTTGCCCACAGGTCTGCGGCTCGGGACGTCGTCCTGGACCTTCCCTGGCTGGTCGGGGCTGGTTTACCCCCCGAAGACCACTGAAGCGGAGCTTCGGCGCAGCGGCCTAAGGCGCTACACGGAATATCCACTGTTCACCACTGTCGGTATTGATAGCTCCTATTACCGCCCGCTGCAGGCTTCTCAGCTGCTCCAGTACGCAGCGCAGCTCCCTGCTCACTTTCGTTGCGTGAGCAAAGCGTTCAGTGGCCTGACGACACTAGTCGATCCGCGTTCACACCTGCCCAATCCCCACTTTTTGGACGCCGACTTCTGTGAGCGGGAGGTGCTCGCACCCTTGCGCGAGCACTTCTGGTCCCACGCAGGTCCTGTGGTCTTCGAGTTCGCTCCCATGCGGCATCCTTACTGGTTGGAGCCGGCAGAGTTTGCGGCCCGGTTGAGTAGCTTCCTTGGGAAGCTTTCCAAGGACTTTAGCTACGCGGTAGAACTCAGGAACCGAGAGTTTCTAACCCCGGCGTACGCACAGGTGCTCTCGAGACATCAGGTCTCACACGTCTACAACTACTGGGAACAAATGCCGGGCCTGTTGGAGCAGCTAGAGATCTGCCCGGCCGAGCTCGGCCAAGAAGGCGTAGCGCGTCTTTTGATCCCGCCCGGACAGCGCTACGCGCAGCGCAAGCAAGCGTTTGAGCCCTTCGATCGGCTCTCTGATCCTCAGCCGATGATGCGTCAAGAACTCGTCGAACTTGCTCTTCGTTTTAATGCTTTGAAGCGCGTGTTATTTGTTTTAGTGAATAACAAAGCAGAGGGCTCAAGTCCGCTCACCGTAAGAGCGTTGGCGGGGCTGATTGCGCAACGCGTCGCGGGCGCCCCTCCAGGAGCTTTGGACGATGCCGGTCGCACCCCTTGAAGCTCTGTCGCCTGCGCTGGAGGGGCGCTACGCGGAGGCGACAACCCTGGCCAAGGCAGCGTCGCGGCCAGCTCAAGTCGGCAACATCGCGCTCGGCACTGCCGGCTGGACGGACCCGTCGCTGCTCAAGTGCCGCGCGTTCTATCCTCGCGGCGCGAACGCGCCCGAGGCCAGGCTCCGGCACTACTCCGAGCACTTCCCGATGGTCGAGGTGGACGCGACTTACTACAGCTTGCTCGATGCCGGAATCGCCGCTCGCTGGCTCAAGTGGACATCGCCTAGCTTCAGCTTCAACGTCAAGGCTCACAGCTCCATGACCGGGCACCCTATTGAGCTTAGAAGGCTCCCCAGGCGCCTGCGCCTCGCGGCTGAGGAAGCAGGATTTGCAGGCGCCAGGGCCTACGGCGCTGAGCTCCCCTCAGAGTTGCTGGAGGCGATGTGGCTTGAGTTCGAGACCTTCGTCAGGCCGCTTCAGGACGGTGGAAAGCTCGGTTGTCTCATGCTGCAGTTCCCCCCTTGGTTTGAAGCCACGCGCGGAAACGCTCGTCACTTGGAGCGTCTGCGTGAACGTTGGCAGGACTTCAGGGTCTCGATTGAGTTTCGGCACCGGTCTTGGCTCGCTCCTGAACGTCGCGGGCGCGTGTTCGATCTCTTAAAACAGCTCAGGTACTGCTACGTGGCCGTCGACGAACCCAGCGTGCCCGGCGGCGGGGTACCGCCCGACGTTCAAGTGACGAACCCCGAGCTCAGCTTGGTCCGATTCCATGGACAGAACACGGAGGGGTGGCGCAAGGGGGCGTCGGTGGCGGAGCGCTTCAACTATCTCTACTCTGAGGCAGAGTTGATGCCGTGGGTTGCGCGCGCTCGGTCGCTGGCGTCCGGGTCCGAGCGAGTCCATGCGATTTTTAACAACTGCGTGCGAGACTTCGCCGTGTTGAACGCCAAGGGGCTCAGTGTGCTCATCGAGCGGCCCCTTGATGTTGCGCCGCCGAGCGTGTAATCGAGGCGTGTGGAATTTCTCGGCAGTCACTCATCCTTGCGTTCGACCGCACTCTCAGAGCGTGCTGCTCGCCGTGCCCTGAGCCTACTGTCAGCGGCTCTTGTCTTGAGCGTCACGACGCTGAGCTCTGCCGACAGCGCGTCTTGGGTGTCTGTTGGCGGAGGCGCTTCCAAGGTTAAGCAGGACGGCCTTGCCCTCGATGCCGGAGGGCTGATCCAGGTGGAAGCGGGGCTTGGGAGCGACCCACATCGGTTCTTGGTCTTTGGGGGCCTGATGAAGACCCTCACTCATTTGGGGGGCGGGACCGACCTGATCATGAGCGAGCGCACCACGACCTCTGGGTACTCTATGGGGCGCTGGGGACTCGCGCTCGACCTCGGGGGCTACGCGCGATTCTGGCGTGACAACTCCACCGGCTTTGCGGGCGCCCTCGTCGTCGGGGCTCCGTGGGGAGTGAACGCTGCTTTTCAAGGACAAGTTGGGACTGAAAACTCGACCATGTTGGGACTGACGCTCAGCTTCGACTGGGCGCGCTTCACGGCGCACCGCGCGTCGGGTACGAGTTGGTGGCCCAACTACCGCTTGCCGCTTAAGCGGGTCGACGACCACGCTGGGCTCTAGGG
>JBDKJZ010000398.1:0-5739 GCA_039796375.1 Pseudomonadota bacterium | reverse complement strand
GGGTCGACGATCACACCGTTCTCGACACCATCCTCATCACCTGGACCACCATCGGTTAGGTACATCACGATCGTGTCACCGTCGATCGTCGAGAATTCCGCAGCACTCACCAACCCAGACGACGTGACCTTGTAGACAGCGGTCGGTGCACTGCCATCCGGCAATGTGATCGTCGCCTCGACGCCGCCACCGACGGGGACGCCGGTGACGGTGTACGCGATGATCCCGACAGGCGCTTCTGTGTCATTCGGCAAACCCGACGTCTGCGCGACGCCGGCGTCCGAGACTTGCTGGCCAGGTTCAGTCGCGATGGATACTGCGCCTGCGACGGCTCCCTCCGACTGCACGCGCACTACATAGGGCACAGCGATCGTGACGTTCGTGTTCGAACCCGTGACGGAGAGAGAACCTGCGAGCGGACCAGCACCATTCGGAGTAACGATGAGCACATGGTTGGCGCCCACAAAGGACTTGAACTCGCACGTGCCCGTGGCCGACGTGAAGCATGACTGTCCGCTCCCGGCGAACGTGCCGTCACCAGAGCCAACGATTGCAAACGAATACAGATGTCCTGTGTCATCCGTCGATGATGTCACGGCGGTAGCGAGTTTCACCTTGCTCATACTGCCGACCGAAGAGCCCATTCCATCGACGACGGCTACACCCACATCAACCAGCGCAGGAAACAACACATCTCTGGTCGTCGCGGTGTCGAGTTGAACCTCGTGACTGCTGTACACGCCAGCTGCGTATCCGAGTTCCACCATGACCTTGTACCGTCCGGGCGGAAGGTCAAAGTTGTACGTTCCGCCAGATGACCATGGGTTATCGAACCAAGTACCCAGGTCATCGAACTGGGCGCTGGCCGTGGTGACGCGCACACGGGCTCCGGTAACAACGTCTCCGTTATCGCTTCGCACTGTCCCGCTGAGCGGCACTGTGGTGGAGTGGTAAGGGACTTCCAGCGCGTTTGAGGCTTCTGTAGTGGTGACGGAAGCCTCGATCGGCGCGACACCCCACGGACGCGCTGTGACGAGTACCGACGCATCGCGGAATGAGGACAGAGTGCATTCGCCAGCGTTCTCACGCCCTTCCGAACAGTCCTGCACTGCAACCGGGATAGTGCCCGCCTTGCTCACACTTCGCCAACCGCCGAAGAGCGAGTACTCCACTGGCTCATTCCCGCCCACGGTCCGCTGGAGTGAAGCGGGCGCTACGTCCCACACCACAGGCGGACATGAAGGCAAGCAGCCAAGGGAAACCTGCAGCGATACGACCGCGGGGAAGGCAAACGCAAGAGAGGCCGGTCCATCAAGGACAACATGGGTCATGGCAGTCTCAGTGACTATGCGCGGGAGCGACTCCACTCGCTGAACCCCGACTTCGTAAGCACCGGACGGTGCCCAGATTGAAAAGGAGCCGGCGCCATCAGTTCTTTGCACCGCGTCGCTGCCAAAGAGCGCGACATCGCTCGAACCCGCATGGGAAATGTGGATGCCAGCATTAGCGACTGGTAGACCTGCCGAATCAGCCACTACCCCTGCAACGAGGTTCGAAGACGGCTGCTGGACCTGCGTGGTTCCATCTCCATCGGCAACTTGAACATCGGCCACCCAAGGCATCACGCCCAGCACCGAAGCTCTCACCTTCGCTCGCGGGCGTGGCCCGTCGAACACACCAAACGAGAACGTTCCGTCCGCTGCAGCGCGGATTCGCTGACCGACCGTGCCGTCGCTTTTGTAGGACCCGTCAATCGTGAACTCGGCATCGACGCCGCCGATCAAGGGCGTCACTGTCGAGACCGGCTCAACGAGTAACGCCGGCAGGCTATCGACGGGATGAGCTGGATCAACTTGGAATGCTGCGCCGGTTTGATCCACGACCTGGGCGGCGGCGTCGATGATCGAAGGGTACGCGACGTCTTGGAGCGTTGTACCCCCAACGTTCAGCGGAACTTTTGCTACGACCGACTGCAATAGATCCTGACCAGAAAGCGCAACCCCATATGAAACGAAAAACATGTAGTCGCCCGGACGAACGAATAGCGTGTACGAGCCATCCGAGTTCGTAGTCGCGGATGCTCGAATGACGGTTGACGGGCCATTAATGTCCTCTCCCGGATCGACCAGCGTTATTTGGCTGCTTGGCACTCCGGCTCCTAAGCCGTCGGTGATGGATCCGGTCACCTTGGCAAACGCGAGAGTTGTCGCTGAGGCCTGCGGTATGGCAACACTGGAGCCCGCAATCAACGCAAGGATCAGACTCGCGCAAGCGAGCAAGACGAACCGTCGCCGCATGATCCTGCCCATGGTTCCCTCGCTATTTCTGACGCATTCTGCAGACTCTTCGCGAGAACCCTACAAGGTGCGAGCGATCAACACCAAGAACGACTTCAAAACCGAAATCGTAACCGTCATCTGAAAATAACCGATCGGGGCCACCACACGAACTATCTGCCAGACGAGCACCGAAGAGTATGCCTCTGAATCCGGATCAGGAGCGCTGCACCCTCGAACCAGCTCAGCGCCCGACCGCTTTCTCGAGCGGACCAGCGATAAAAATGCAGGGCCACCTCGCGCTCATCTCCTGGATCGCCGGCCAAACTGGAACGACCCTGGTTGGCTTCGAAGCTAACCACTGGGAGACCGATCCGAGTCTCGAACTCACTACCCCGACCGATGGGCGCGACGGCTGGTACCTAGAGAAACCCTTCTTCGGTGCCAACGCGCCGCACCGACTGCGCGACGCCTACCGCGAGCTCCTCGCAGAGACCGACGTTGGAGACCCGCGCCGTGTTGCGGCGGGGGAGCGAGGTGCACTTGCCGTCACCTACCGACGTGGCCGCGGTGAGCATTCGGTCGGCGACCGCTTTGACTATGTCTTCATCTCCGACGACCTCACATGCACTGGCCTCGTCCACGACTACGAGGGCGGTACCAAAGCTGGCAGCGACCACGCTGCTGTTCGAGCGTCTCTTCGCACGTGATAACAGCGCGTATCACCACCGCGCATATTTAGTTGTCAATGTGCATGGCGGCTCATCACCGCGGTGAGCGGAGCCCGATTGGTGGCGTTCAGGTGTTGAGCATGGCTAGGACCGCGTCGAGGTGCTCGGTTGGGACACGCACCACGTGTGAGTCCGGGTCCTTCGCGGCGAGGAACGGGTGACCGGTGGGGACGACGTCCTGGTCGGGCCGTTTGGTCTCCCACGATCGCAGCATCGCGAGGTTGTACGCGAGGGCGGAGAACGCGACCGCTAGGTTGATGCGGGCCATGCCTTCGATCTTGAAGAACCCTCGGCCGAGCCCACCGCCGTCCGGGTTTTTTCGGTACCCGTACGAGCCCTCCACATAGGTCCGCTGGTTGTAGTAGTTGCGCCACTTCCGGCTTCCCCACGTGAACGGCTGGTAGTGCTTGCGGAGCTTTTCGGGCACCTTGACGACCAACCACTTCTGGGTGCAGACCTTCGGGAGACCCTCGGCGCTGTTCGGGTCCGGCGGGTTCTCGATGACGACGACTTCGCCACCGGAGAGGTCCGCCATAGTCTCGGGAAGCAATGGGCACGCGCAGCGTCCTGCGCGCGCTGGGCATCCGACCTGCATCGTGTTGTCCTCGTCGAGGGCGCGGTTCATTTTCATCGCCATTGCTTCGCGTAACAGGATCCGTCCCTCGAAGACCTTGATCGCTTTGGCGTGCGCGACACGCTCTTTGTCGGTTGCGTCCTTCGAGAGCAGTGGCGGTGGTTTGATGGTGCCAAGGTCGTCGGGGGTGCTGGGGCAGTGCGGGGCACCGCCTACCCATCTCATCCGCTTGTACTCGATGAACCCGTGCTCGTCAGAGCGCAGGTCTATGTGCTGGCGGATGCCCATGCTGCGAAGTATGTCGGCCCACTCAGTGACGTCGTAGTACGAGTAGTGCAGGTCGACGACAAGGTCCTGAATGCTTGACTGCATCGAGCGCAGGATCATGAGCGACTTCGGCTTCACGAGGCGCATTTCGCTTGGTGTCACAAACGATCGTCTGACGAGGATCGGTACCTCGAACTTGTCCGCTTCAGCGCGTGGGACCTGCACGAGCGTGTGCTCGAAGTGGCCAAGGTGTTTCGTTTCCGGTCCGTCTTTGCCGGTCTTGACACCCCAGTAGGCGTCCTGGTCATACCGGCGAGTGCGGCGCTTGCGGTGTGCACGCCCACTGGGAGTCGGGCGGGTCCGCTCCACTGGCTCCACCTTGGTGGTCTGGGCGTGGCTGCGAAGGCGACCCCACGACTCGATTGCGGTGGCATCCATCGCGAACATCGTCGTGTTCCACCCGAAATCGAACGTGTCGAGGCACGCGCAGATGAACGTGAACACGACCTGTTCGCGGCGCGAACGTTCATCCTCGTGGAGGTCGTGACGCTGCCGCTCCCCGAAGTCGAGACGCTCGCCGAGTGCTGCGAACGCTCTGTTCAGTTGGGGCTTGGTCACCACTATGTCTCCCGGCCCGGATGCATCGTCACGCAACGCTCGGAAGCCGATCGCGACCTGCTCGTCGATCTCGAGTGCGCATAGTGAACGCCATGCGCCCGCTTGGGTGGCTTGGCGTTGGCTGATGACAGAACAACCCAGACCTATTAGAGCGAGGCGCAATGCGGTTGCGTTCGGTGGCTGGCCGCGGCGACCCGCGGTCATTCCGGCGATGAGGTCAGGGAGGACCGTGCCGGAGTCGAGGATGTGAGCGAATGCCTCTGCGTTACGGTAGAGCTTCATAGTGCCTCCCCCCGCAGGTAGGAGAGATCCGCGTTCGCATCAGCTTCGCCAGGGAGCAAAGCCACGATCTCGGAGAGCGTATGAGCCGAACGCAGCCCCGACGCGTCGAGGACGAGTGCAAGCGGAACGGGTTGCTGGATAAGCCAGGACAGCCACGTCGTGCGCAGCCGCGCAGCGCTGATGTTCGGTGAATCCCAGAGGTCCGCGTTCTCGACGATTCGAGAGGTCACTGCGCGATCAGCCTCGGAGCCACCAACAACGCGCTCGTTGGGTCGGCGTGCCGCTATCGCTACACGTACCGACGCCTCGTAAACGCGACGCACCATCACCAATCGGGGTTTGGATCCATGGACGTGCACTTCGATGCCGTCGTCGTCTAAATCGCGGACGTCGCGCACGTAGAGCTGGCGAAGATCTGAAGGGTCGAGTCCACATCCCGCGCCGAGCCCGATGAATCCGCAGAGCCGCTGTCGGATTTTTAAGCTGCGCTGGGTGAGCGCCACACGGCGCAACGTAGCCTCCTCTGCCAACGTGTACCCACTCTGCACCCCCGGCCTTGACATCGAAAGCCGAATTGGGTTGTGAGAGCCGGGGTTCACCCTCCGGGCTAGAGCATCAAGTCGTGTCCGGTAGTCCAGACGCGTCTTTTGCGAGTACTCGCCCATACCGTGCGCGACGTAGTCGTCGATCGCGCTGGCACGCATCACGACGTCGAGCGAGATGCCCTCGCGGTGCTCCTGTCGCCATAGGAGGTACGCGGCGAGCGCGCCGCGAAACTTTCGGAACGACTCGACGGTCCCAACCTCGGCGCGGGCCAAGACCTCGCGCAGGACCGGGCCGACCACTTGCCACGTAGCGTCGTCCATGCTGTCGGGCACGTACCCCTCGATGAGGGGACGCACAATGTCACTGAACTCCGGCACAGTCGCCCCACGCTCCGCAGCGCGCTTGGCTCGTCGTCTCATCTCACTTGCGGTTAATCGCTTCACCC
>JBDKJZ010000397.1:0-5741 GCA_039796375.1 Pseudomonadota bacterium | reverse complement strand
TCTTCAAGGAGGTCCAGAGTCTCCTCGTCCACAGAGTGCCGGAGCGCCTCTCCCACCCAACGGAAAGCGCGCTCGACGTCTCCTAGTTCGGCCTGGGCCAGCCGAGCCGCGAAGCTCAACAACCGCGTGCGAGTTCGGCCCCCGTCGGACGGGCTTTCCCCTCCGGAAACCAATGACTCAGCCAGCAGCTGACGCAGCTTCTTTTCACCCTTTTCTTCGTCAATGCGCCTCGCAACCTCGAGGACCCGCTCAAGCATGTCTTGAGTCGAGTTCGCGCTGAGCGCCGCCTGAAAGAAACCCTGGGCGCGTCCGAGATCGCCCAACTGGGCGGCAAACTCCGCTGCACGACAGACGGCCCGGAGGCGATCATCCGCAGACTTGCAGCGGTGGATCTGCCGTTCATAAACGCCAATTTGGAGAGCCGGGTCTGGCGAGAGCGCCGCGAGCCGCGCCAGCAGCGGCTCGACGTCCTCCGGGGAGACCAGGGAGAGGCCGCGTTCTCCTCTGGAAATGGCCTCAAGCGGAGGCGCGCCCGTCGAGAGCCGGACTTCTGCCTGCCGAACGGCCTCATGGGCCCGGTCGATGCCACCCAACTCTCTCACCAACAGCTCGTGGGCGATGCTGAGGGCATCCTGATCCCCCAACCTCACCGCGAGCACTTCAATACTTTCCCCCATGTCCGTCGTGGTGGCCCGGACCCTGGCCATGTCTTTGGCGACGCCGCACGCGGCGCGTTCGTCGCCGGATTCAACGAGGCGATCGAACGCGCCGCGCATCGCGGCCGCGCGGGCCGGCCCCGGAGGCGCCTTGGCGTACCAGGCCAGTAGGCGGCGGGCGACGACCAACTTCTCACCGAGTTCATCTCCAAGCTGAACAAACGCCTCGCGACACTCGGTGTCCCCAGAGTCGGCCGCCGCGCCCAGGACGTTCAGTGCTTCCCTGCCATTGTCCAATTTCTGGTGCAGCGCCTCAGCCAAGCGGCGCGACATCGCGCTCAACTCGTCCTCATCACCCTCGACCGCGATCAGCTCGACCATCAGCTCGGCAAAGAGCGCCCAGTGTTCGCCTGCTTCGGCAAGCCTGCACAGGCGCTGTGTCGCGTCGAAGTCGTCCGGATCAGCGCGGTGGATCAATTCCAAAACACGCATGGCGTCGTCAGAGCTATTGAGCTGGTGCTCGTAGAGGTCGGCAAGCGGGAACGCGATCCCCAGCTTGACCTCCAAATCGGCCGTCGCCTGAAGCTGTCTATTCATGCGGTCAGCCGCTATCTGGAAGTTCCCTCGTCCGAGCTCAATCTCTACGATTTGCGACCAAGCGATCGCGTTATGAGCATCGAGCGAAATCACGGCTTCATAGCGTTCGATTGCGGTGTCGAGATCGTGAAGTTCGGACTTCTGCAAGGCCGCCTCGCGCAGCAGCACGTCGACCTTCTCTTCTGTTAGAGGCAGCGCATTAGCTAACCGACTCAAGTAGCCTGCCGCGAGCGTCATCTCCTGCCGCTCCCAAGCGTCGCTGGCCAGCCAAACGAGCGACTCTGGATCGTCGTGGTCTTCCACGACTAGCTGGAAGATCGCGCGCGTTTCATCCAAGTTTTCAAGCTGATCTCGTTGGACGATCGCCGCGCGCCGGCGGAGGGTCAGCCGGAGCGCCGGGTCTTCGATCGCCAAGGCTCGCGACAACAGCTGCTCAGTTAGCGCTTGTAGCTCCCCATCGGCGGTTAACCGAGCTTCCAGCGCCTCAGCATACTCCGCTACCCGCGGTGCGAGTTCAACGGCCTCCTGGAGTCGACTCAGTGCCTCTTCGAGAGCCCCGGCCTGCGTGAAGTAGAACCCAGCCGCGGCCAGTCGCTCAGCCCTCGGCCCCTCTTCCGAAAGCAGCTCCGCGTGTTCACAGGCGGCGGCGGCCGCGTCCGCCCAACGTTCAGCTTGCGCAAACAGCGCCTCGGCCCTGCCCCACATCGCCGCATCAGAGCCCGCGCGCGCCCCGTCAGCGAGCGCCTGAGCTGCAGCCGGAATATTGCCCGACGTTAGCTGGAGCTCCCCGAGCTTCGCGAACATCTGACGCTTGGCTGACACGTCTTGGACGAACTGTGCGCTTTGGCTGAGCAGGGCCGCCGCAAGGTCAGTTCGCTCGCCCTTTTCGAACCATTTGACGGCCTCGCCCAGGGCGTGTTCGTCGCCGGGAGACAGCTCGGTAATGCGAGCCCAAGCTTGACCTGCACCCACCGGGTCCTTGCGCCTGCTGGCGTGAATGTCGGCGATCTTCTCCTCAGTGGCGATGCGGGCTTCCAGGTCCCCGCAGAGCTCAGCTTCTGTCTGCAACACGCCCGCGAGCTCTTCCCATTGGCGCGCTCTCTCGAGCAGGCGCTTCAGTTCCTCGCGCGCGTCGCCTCTGGTTGAATCGAGTTCCAACACCTGCCGCCAGGCAGCTATCGCGCCATCTGGGTCTCGGAGCTGGGTCTCGGAAAGCGTGGCCACTTCACCCAACCAGACGATGCGGTCAGCATCTTCGGCATTCGGCGCAGCGATGGCTTGTAACAACACGTCGCGGAGATCAGCGTAGCGGCGCTTCGATGGTAGCTGTTTTTGCAGGTAGTCCAGCGCTTCAGGGTGAACTGGATCGGCGTCCAGCACCTGAAGATAGAGTAAGAGCGCTTCGTTCCTCCGGTGCTTCTCGGCGAGCTGCGCCGCGCGCGACAGCAGATCCTCTAGGGCAATGGAGGTCTCCACGCTCAGGGGCGCCACCGCGGGGGCCTGCGCGCTAGGCGCAGGCCCGGTTGCTGCCTGGGCCGGTGCCGCTGCGTGGGATGCCAGCTCCTCGGCGTCCACCGAGAGTTCCGGCGCCGTCCCGGCGACGGCCTGCCTGTCTCCCTCAGCGCGTGGCTCCGGGGGAGGTGCGGCTGACGGCAATGGCGCCTGGCCCGTCGCTTCAGGTGCGGCCACGAGCGCCTCGCCGGTGAGCCGCCTGGCCTCCGCAGCGAAAGCCCCGTCTGGATTCCCCGCAAGGTAGCCAGCCGCGAGTTCACTGACCTCATCCAGGCGCGCGAGTGGCTCGCCGTAGTAGATGGCCAGTTGCATAGCCCGGTCGTCGGGCGATAGCTCTAAGCCACACAGCGCATATAGAAAGCCGTGCTCGCCAGGGTACTCCTCCGCCAAGGATACAAATAGGCTCGCCGCATCACGCTTCTCAGTTGAAGTAGTGGTCTTGCCTGTCCGAACGCGCTCGAGGATTAGGCTCCCGAGCTGCTGTTTGAGGCTCGGATCCTCTGGAGCGAAGCGACGCGCGTTCTTCAGTGCCTGAATCGCTCGCTCCGGCTTCTGTGCCTGCTTGGCCACGTCAGCTTCATCGGCGTAAAGGGCCACCTTCCGCCCATCATCGGAAGTGACCAGCGCCTGCTCGATCGCGAAGTAGGGCAGAGCCTGGGCGTATTCCCCAGCCGCTTTGTGAAGCTCGCGCACGCTGTAGATTGCGAACGGACTATCGGGCGCGAGCTCTATTGCTTTGAGGAAACTCTGTTTAGCCGCGGCCCTGTTCGAAATGGGCTGCTCGGACTGTAGCCGCCCTAGTTCCTCGAACAGGCTCGCTGCAAGAGCCCGTAGCTCAGGTTCCGCGTCCGCAAGTTTCATGACCCCCGTAGCCCGCCGTTCCACGAGCACGGCGATGCTCTTGGGGTCACCAGCCGCTTCGTAGAGGGCCGTCAGGCTATCGGCGACGGCGTCAGAGGTCGGGTCGCGCTCGACGGCGCTGAGCAACACCTTGATGGCCCGTTCCGAATCTTCGAAGGTCGTGCTCCAAACCCTGGCCGCCTCGGTCAACCAACGGCAGGAGAGCGCGCGGTCGGGCGTGCCATGCCCTACCCGTTCCAGCAGCTTCGCGTAGCCCTCGGGATCGGCCTGGCCGGCGGAGTGTGCCTCGCTGATCGCCTGTGTGTCGTGGGGGTCCTCGACCAAACGTCGAACTAGTCCCGCCAGCTGACTCTCATTCATAATCTGTCCGACGGTAACACGCCGATTCTTTGACCTGCAATCCTCCCGGCTTGGCATCACGGCGCCCGACAGGCCAGGGTGTCCGGACCTCCTGGTCCGGACACTCTGGCCTGTCGAACGCGGTCGAGCGCGATCGGCCTGTAGATCCGATCTACGAGCGAAGTCGACGCGATCCTTGCGATCCCAATGGGGAGCAGCAACACCTACATGGGTGGTCGCCCTTGGCAACGGTGTGGACCACAAACCGAACCGTTGCTATCGTCGACCAGCTTAAATGACCAGCGCTCAGACCCCAGCCCCCGCCACTTCCCAGGCTGCCACCGCCAGCGCCGCGAGCCCTGCTCGCACGCTTCGAGCCTATCTAAAGCAACAACAGAGCACAGGCAGACCACTCACCATCTCGCAGGCTGTTGAAGTGGTCGTCCCGATCTGCGTTGAGCTGCACGAGATTCACGCCCAGGGCTATGGCATTCACGTCCATCCGTCCAACATTGTGCTCAACTCGCGCGGATGCTTTGCGCTGTCGAGTGAGCGCGCCGCTCAGGCGCCGAAGACCGCAGAGGACCGCGCGTGTTTGCCGCCGGAGGGCAGCGATGACGAACTCGGAGACGCGCGCGCCAGCGTTTATTCGATCGGTGCCATGCTGTATGAGCTCGTCACCGGACTGACCGCAGGGGTCGGCATGAAGCGACCCAGCGAAGTGGCCCCCGACCTGCCCCCCGAAGTGGAGGGTATCCTCGCCAAGGCGCTAGTCACGGACCCTCAGTTTCGCCCGGCCGATCTGCTCGCTCTTGCACAAGCCCTGTATCACCTGGTCCCTTCGGGCACCATTCCCCCTCCCCCTAACGCGGATGAGAGCAACCTGGACCACGCCGGGAACGTCGACGTGGACGTCTCTTTGTCTATGCTGCCGCCGGCACCCAAAGCGGCAACCGAGCGTTCCGGTGGGATTCACCTCGCAGTGAAGGACCGAGTGGCCAAGGGCGATTCCGCGACCGAGGAGTTGTCGGCGTTGAAATCCCGTTTGGAGTCTGACCCTACGCCCCGCTACGTGGTGGTAAAACAAGGCATGGATCACGGGCCTTTCAGCGCTGTCGAGCTACTGCGTCAGATCGCCAACCACACCTTCGAAGAGAGCGACCTGCTCCAAGACCAGCAGACCGACACCGAGAAGCTCATTTCTGAGTGGGCTGAGTTTGCGCCCTTCGCCGATCATGCCCGACGACACCGAGATCACCTCCAAGAGAAAGTCGCGATCGAGCAGGGCGTCGCTCAAGAAACCCAGCGTACACGCGGCAAGGCAGCGATCGGCCTATTCGTGCTGACCGGTGTTCTCGGGGGCTTTGGTTACTGGTATCTCACCCAAAAAGGCACCCGAAGCGACGACGTTGCGGTGCAAACAGATACGGTCTCGAGCATCGAGGCGGAAGGCGACCTAAAGGGTGACAGGAAGACTCCAGGGGGGGGCAAGAAGTCCCGCGTGGTCGGGACTCAGGGTGGGCTGCCTCTGCTCGCGTCGGGAATGAGCTGCGAAGCGGCGCAGGCGACCTATGTCGAGGAGATCCGGCTTGGCGGAGGGGCGGCCGACATCACGAAGGGGCAATACTCGGCCCTCATGAACAGCGGCACTTACTTCTCGCACTGCGGAGTCCCCTCGGACGTCGCAGTCAGCATCTGTGCCGCGGTCCAGAACGGTCGGGCTGTCGGCGTGACCGTGGGGACTGAACCCAGACACCCATCCGGCGCCTGTGTCTC
>JBDKJZ010000396.1:0-5745 GCA_039796375.1 Pseudomonadota bacterium | reverse complement strand
TCGGGGGCCAGAAAGGTACCTCCTGCGGGACCCGCTGCAGGACGTTGCCCGGACCCGAGCCCCCGGGAAAGGTGCCGGAGGGCCCCGCAGGAGCGGCCACCGCGCCACCGACGGCACCAAAGCTGAGCGCCGGTGTCTTCTCGTTCCCGAACGCCTCATCGGCTGCGCGCGCGCTGGGATCCGCGAATCCAATCTGTGTTCCGCCAGGGCTACGGGGCGCGGTCTGCGGACCGCTCGTCCAAGCAGCTGCCGCGTGCCCGCCCAGCAGAGTTCTGCCAAGTGCATTGGGGCTAGTCATCGGGGCGGGAGGGGCCTGGCGCGATACTGGCGCTTGAGGGGCCGGTGCCAACATCGCGACGCCCATCAGTGTCTTCTTGGCTGATGTCGGCCGCCCGATCGCTTCTCCCCCGGTGGGCGGCGCCAGCCCGAACAGTGTAGCCGTTCCGAATGAACCAGGTCTGCCGGTTGAAGGTGAACCTGGCGCAGTGGCTACGACCGGGATTGCCTGGGCAGTCTGTTGGCTAGCGGCCTGTTCGGCGGGGGTCTGCGCCCAGGAGAAATCGGGCGCCGGCATTCCCATCATAGTGAGCTTGGCCGAACGGGGCGCCCCAGCGGGTGCCTGGAGCGCACCGGCGCACCGCTCGCAGTCGCGCGTAGACTCCGGATTGACGTGGCCACACTGCTGACAGATCCCCATTGCCCCGCACTATACCAGGCCCAGAGCGCGTGGGCGCTTTTCGCACGCTGGTCCAGCGTTCGTCGACTTCGCAACATTCTTGGCCGCGCCAGCCCCTCGCCGGTACCAGGTTTGCCTAGCCCATGTCGTTCAGTCTGCAAGAAATCCTGATCGGAGCCCGTAGGAGTGACTTGCGAGTCAGCGCAGAACTCACGGGGTTCCTGAGTTTGGCGGTTGCCGAGCAGGTACGGCGCGAGCCGCGTGAGTTTAAGCCTGCAGAGATCCTGCTTGAGCCCACTGGAAGTCTGACGGTCAACACCCCGCTTGGGGACCCGGCGCTCGCCGAGATGGCGATAAGGAGCTGGTTGGGCCAGCTGTTGGCTGCAGCCGGAGCGGAATGCGGGCCGCTCGAGGCGGTCGCCGCGCGGTCCGGGCAGGGACCGGAATCCCTGTGTTCGGAGCTTTGCGCTGCCCTGGTTCCCCTGAATCGAGGAGCCGCGCGCCGAGCGCTCTGCCGGCTGTATCGTCGCTTGTCGGAGTTGCCCGAAGACCTTTCCCGCGGGGATGAACTCCTTGAGTTCGCTCCCGAGCCAGCGAGCTACGTTCACGAACCCATCCCGCTGCAGGCCAGGTCGGTTCACGTGACGCGGCGTGCTGATGCGACGAAGCCAACATGGCCCGCCGAGAACCAGCGCCCCGCCAAGGCTGAGGACTCAAGCGGCGAACTCACCCCCATCTTCGGCAGTGTTCTGGTGGCTCCAGCCCCATCGCCGCAAGCCGGTGATCACGACCGAATGCCGTTCTCTGTATGGAAACCGAGCCCAACTCCTGAGCCGCTACCGGCCAAGCCAGCTGTCACCGAGTACGTGGCGGCATGGACGCCGCGTCCGAGCAATGCGGTGCTCAGGGACGAACCGTCGGTGGTGATAGAGGATCGAGACTCCGTAATAAGCGAAACTCGACGAACGGCGGGAGCGAGCGCGAAGGCACCGATCTTCGAGCGCTTTGCGCCACGCAAGAGCGACGTGGACCAACTCTTGGGGGACTTCGGAGTTGCGCGTCCAACGGCGGAGCGCCGCATCGAGCAGCAGCTGCGTGAGCTCGCGGGTGTCGAGCCGGCGCTCCTAACGCCTCGTGGCCCCTCGGCAGCGAGCCGTACGCCCCCACCCGTGCAGCTATCAGGCCACCCCAACAAGTCAGAGGTCACCGCGCGAAACATGAAACCCGTGTTCGCGTTGGCCGGGTGTGGCGTGCTCGCGGCGACCGCGGGCTTCTGGCCGCTACAGCCGAATTTATTGGGTGCGGCGGCTGGGCCAGCTTGCGCTGCGGACATGGAAGTCCGCGCTCAGGCAGGCACCGAGGTGCGCCTGGTGAGCCCCTCGCAAAAGACTCGACGTTCGGGACCGGTGGCGCGCTTCGAAGCGGTGTCCTGTGACCAGGACGTGGAGATTATCGTGTTGCTGGCTCCGCCGGATCCTGAGCGAGCCTTCACGTTTAGCCGAGCTAAGTTGACGACCGAAACCGCGGGCCCGGAGTCTGGGGGCTGGATGCGGGTTCCCGTACCGAGCGCACGCCTCCGCGCTGCGGCGGACTCGGGTGAGCCACTGGTCATCTCTGTTTTTGGCCGCTGAGACGTCGCACTGCTGCCTCCGGGCGATTGCACGTTGACCGGCGCTTGGACTGTGCGATTCTCGGCCCATGCATGCTCAAGATCTAGCGATACTGAAGGGGTTGGTCTCGGTCGCCTGGGCCGACGGACGCGTCGCTGCCGAGGAACTCGAGGTGATTGACGCACTGCTCGCAGCCTACAGGGCAACGCCTAGCGAAACGCGCTTGATCCGTCGCTACGCGGAGGTCGAGCGGTCGATTGATGACATCGATCTCAACTCGTTGAGTGCGGATGACCGGCGAGTCTTGCTCCAACACGCGGTGCTGCTCACGTTCATCGACGGCGAACAACACCAGCGCGAAAGAGATGTGCTACAGGACCTGATCGACAAGCTGAGGATCCCCCCGGCTGTCGCCGAGCGCGTCAGTACAGCAGCGGAGGCTCGCGCCAGGCAGATGCGCTCGTCGATGGTCTAGTCGAACGCCTAGTGGACCGCGACGCCGGTGGTCTAAGCCGGTAACTCAGGGATCAACTGGGAAGCTTAAAGCGCTCTAACTCCTTGAGCAGCGCGATAGGGCTAAACGGCTTGCTGTAGTAGGCGGTCGCGCCAGCCGCTTCCGCGCGGGCTTTGTTCTTTTCGTCGAGCGCGGCGCTGATAATCATGATGGGGATCTTGGCGGTCGCTGGGTCCCTGCGAAGCCGCTCGCACACATCAATCCCGTCGTACTGACCGGGCATCATCAAGTCCAATAGGACCATATCGGGCGGCGTTGTCCGCGCGAGGTCCAGAGCTTTCGCACCGGAGCTCGCGGCGATCACCTCGTAACCACGCGCCCTCACCAGCGCCTCGATCATGTTTCGAATCGAGTCCTGATCTTCGACTACCAAGATGCGCATCCGTCGAAATCTAGCTTGGATCGGAGGTCACAGCCAGCTCGACTCGAGTCACAGTCCCAGCTCCGTCTTCACACGGCGACAGAGTCAGCCGACTGTGTGAGCGCTTGCCTATGTGATTACATATTGCATTCAAGGTGAGCAGCGCCATTCCCCTTGGGCGGCCGAAAGCCGCGGGATCGACCTGTTGATTCAGCAGCGCCGCCGCGGACGCCACGGAGACCGAGGGTCCGCGATCGATAGTCTCAAGAAACAAGCTGGCGCCCGACGACCAGAGCCGCGCGCGAATGGTGCTTCTGAGTGGGCTGGAGTCGATAGCGTGGCTCAGCAACGCCTGAGCGAGCGTGTCGACGACCGACTGGTCCTCGTTTAAGAGTGCGGTGTTCACGCACTCAAGCTCAACGGTGACTTCACGGCGCTCAGCGCGCCGACTAAGCGTCGCCGCCGCCGCTTGAAGTGCCTTTGCGACGTCAGTCCCGCGTTCCGGGCGCTTTTCATTCAGACCCGCCAGACGGGACAGCTCCTGTACGAGGTCCTTCAACCCGGAGAGCGGCTCCCGCTGTGCCTCGTTCGGTCCCGCCTCCGCAAGTGCGTCGGTCAGCTGCTTGAGGCGCGGATGGAGTGCCGCTGAGATCGCTCTTAAGGCGAAGAGAAGGCTGTTGTCTGGTGCGGCTGCCTGTGCTGCGGGCAGGGGCGCCTCGAACTCAGACGCTAACACTGACGCCAGTTCGCGGGCGTAAGTCTCACCGAGCTGCTGGGCCTGCGCGAGCTCTTGTTTCAGCTCGGCGACCTGCGCCTGCGGGGACTGCTCCGCCGGTAGCACGATCGTCTGCATTCGACCCAATAGCTCAAAACGCCCGCCTTGCTTCTGCACCATCTGTTGCAGCCAGCGACGCTCAAGATCACTGGCTGAAGCAGTATCCGGGCCGAGGTTCACGCTCACGCGGATCCACTCCCCCTCGCGTCGCACAGTGATTTCGCTCTTGGCAGAACTCTCTCCCCCCGGACCCCGGGTGAGCAACAGGTGGAACAAACGACGGTAGGCGGTCTCGTCTCCAAAGACCTCGGTCCCGGCCCCAGGCTGCAAGGCGATTCGGCAGTCGGGCGCGAGTTCATAGAGGAGGGCGGCCAAGTCGATTCGGGTACGACGAGAGCTCCGTCTTGGCCCAGCGGTGAGATCACCGAGCAGGCCCAGCGCCTGGTCCAGCGCCCGGAAGCTGCTCTCCGCCGGGACGCTCGTGACGCTGATGCGCTCTTCTGAATCCTCTGACGCCGGCGGTGGCCGCTGCGAGCCGCGCAGGACGCTCACCTCGGCGCGCAACGACTTAGCAGCGCCCCGCGCCTCTTGCGCCAGCAGCCAGCCCAACTCCTGCGTCGTCAACCTTCCACCCGTCACGAGGAGGAGCATGGCACGGCCAGGCGGAGAGTTCCAATCTGGCTGCAGATAGGAACCGGCGTCCTCGCTGCGAGACTCGCCGCCAGTTCAGGGCGAAGGGGTCGGCGCATCCTGAAACACTTTTCCCGGAGGCCAACCCGCAAGTGGTCATCCGGAAGGACTTCTCGACCAAAGTTGCGTGATTTGGGCGGCTCCGGGTAGAACCCCCCCATGTTTGGCCGCGTGGGCGCGATCGCCTGGAATAGCTACCGAGAAGCGGTCCGCGCCCGAATACTGCACGGGTTATTCGCCCTCGCGGTTGCCACGTCCCTCTACGCCATCGTGGTAGGGAAATACACGTCGAAGAACTCGCTTAGGGTGATTAGCGATGTGGGTGGATTCTCGATTTCGGTTTACGCGATCGTGGTCGCCATCGTGCTGGGCGCAACCAGCCTGTACCGCGAGGTCGAGCTCAAGACGCTCTTTCCGATACTTGCCCGCCCGATACGTCGCGGCGAGTACCTAGCGGGAAAATATTTAGGAACTCTGCTCACGCTGGGCGTCTTCATGGCCGCGAATGCAGGCGTGTTGCTTTTTTGTCTCGCGTTTCTCTCAGCCGAGAACCCCTGGCTGGCGACGGGGTCCCTAGTTGGGGTGACCGCGCTGGTCGGGGTGGTGGGCCTCCTGGTCTCCGCCTCGCGAACGGCGCTGCCACTGCTTTGGGGCCTGATGCTGCTCGCCACGGGATATTGGCTGTCTGACGGGGCCATCGACGACCGCCGGGTCGTGCTGGCTGCTGCAGCCCTGTCGCTGCTCGAAGTTTGCATCATCACAGCCTTGGCCAACGTCTTCGCGGCCTTTTCGAGTCCGTTTCTCACGGCGGTGTTTACTTTTGGCGTTGTTCTGGTTGGCCGCTCCGCGGAAACGCTGGCGAGCTTGCCCGCTCGCATGTTCGGTCAGGTGATTCACGAGATCGGAGGCTTGCTTTCCCAAGTAGTCCCCAACCTGATGATATACGTTCCGCCGAGACCGTTGCTCACGGGTGAAACCCCCGAGGTGTTGCTGTCCGACTACCTGGTGTCTGCTGGCCTGCAGTCGCTCGGCTGGAGCCTCGGCCTGCTGATCGTTGCCGGCCTGGTCTTCCAGAAGAGAGATTTTGTCTGATGCGCAGCTATCTCAAGCGTGCGGGCT
>JBDKJZ010000395.1:0-5754 GCA_039796375.1 Pseudomonadota bacterium | reverse complement strand
CGGTGCGTAAAGTCTAATCGTGCCACGCTGCGTGCGGCACGCGCGGGGCGGCAAGTGCTCAAAAGGCGTCATCACTCTCTATGTACCGTCCATTGCCGAAGAGAGGTCATTCCTTCGGAGGATTATTTGAAAGCCCGCGCAGATTGCGCAAAATCCCGTCGCGTGGCTGTAGGGCCATTCAAGGCACACTGCGGAACTGCACCGCGGATGAAAATTGCCTCCCCTCCCGGGCGCGCGGTTGGGGAGATTTCACCGCCCAGCTCCTCGGAGGTTGGGTCCGAACAGCACCTTGGCGGACTGATTCTCGCGAAGGAATGCCTAACGGCGCGGGCTGGGTCCTTCGCGGAGGTGCGGACTAGAGTCCGTGAGTGCGCTGGTGGGACGGGTATGCAACGGCGTTGTTCACCATAACCAGAGGCCGATCGCTGCCAGAAGTGCGGCGCCTCCGACGGAGAGCAACGCTGCGACCTCCCACACCATACTGCGGCGCTCGTTGGGTGTGTGGCGTTCCAAGCCACGCAGTTCAATCGAGGCGAAGCGGCTAGCAGCGCGTTCGAGACGGCGCCCCGTCAGCGCCAGGTTTGCCGCACGGAGCGCCGGGTCGGTCTGGTCCGTGTCCATACGACACTGTTACTGAACCCATACCGGACTGTCGAGATGCTATTGGCTGCCGGCGTCTTCGCTGCGCGAGACCTGGGCCTGGGTCTCTGGCCTACTGTTCCAGATCGAAATCCCACCCGCTATCCCGAGCGCTGTCGTCGTCGCCGTAGTTGCCGGGCGGTTGGCTGCTAAGGGTCCACGGGCGGGGGCTGCTCTTGATGGGAGGGGCACCGGAGTCGTCAGCCGCCCGGACCGTGACCAACCTTGATGCAGCATCCACCAGCAGCGGCGTAGCGGCGACGTGAGCGGGCGCGGGCAGGGCGTCGCCGCGCCTCGCGGAAGGCGCTGACTCATCCGCGCCGGTCAGTACCTGAGTGAGCGCGCGGGCTCGGTCGGCTGCCGGTGGGGGTTCGAAGCGCGGGGCGGGCGCGGGCGCGCTCGGTAGCTTGCCAGCTAGACGACGCGTGGGCGAGCGCGCCTTCTTCTGGAGGATGAGCTGTTCAAGCGCTTGAGCTACGAGCGCTTCGAACGCGAGGATTTCACCCACGTCCGAGAGTTCGACAGAGGTCTTAGTGAAGGCCCCGAACAACAGCATCACGCAGTGGTCGTGGACGCATACCGGGAGCGCGATCCCGCTGTGGGTGCTTTCAAAGCCGAGCAACGCGCCGAGCACCCCGGAGTCCTGCAGGTGGACAGAAAGCCAACGACGAGTGCTGGCAATGGACTCTAGTGTGCCTAGGGTCGAGAGCGGTACCCGCGCGCCTCCCAGGGTCGCGTGTGGCAGCGCTCGCGCATCGCGCAGCTCAACTTGTGCGCCGTGAAGCGTGAAGACGGCAGAGTGGTCGAAGTACTGCGCGGCGAAGTTGAAATAGACATCTAGCACGCGCCGCGCGTGTGCGGGGTGTTTCAGGTCACGTTTAGCTTGGGCCGCGGTGTAGGGACCCCGTCGGTGGTGGCTACCGGGCTCAAGGTGGCTCACTTCGTTGGTCGGCTCAGGTTGCAACAGCGAACGCGAACTCCTAGGGGCTTCAGCAGTCAGATCACCGGCGAGCTGGTGCCGAAGCTGCACTTCTGGCTGGCGGGTTGTCTCAGCGAGCAGCTCGCGCCCCGCGGGCGTTTGAGCCTCCGCCCAGCTCATCGGGAACCCGATCGGCACGACGCTGATGGGTCTAGGCAGTTCCGACATACTGGGGCCGTCGGTGAACGCCTGCGGAGCTCGGCTCGACTGAGAAGTAGGACGTTTCTCGAGTTTGGCGATCGCCTTCTGAGTGCGTCGATCGAGAGTAAATGCGTAATCTCGCGCGATTGCCTGCTTGACTCGCGGGCCCAGAGCCAAGGTCCCCCTGACCCGCACTTGGAGTGCGAACGCCAGCGCCTCCACCGCCTCAGCTCGGAGCGGTTCGCAAGAGACAACCGTTAGGACTCCATCGTCAAGACGATAGGGGTAGATCCCTAAAGAGACAGCGGTTTCTTTAGGGACTAACCCGATGGCGCTCGCTGACGCGTAGGGCAGCTCGCCGGGCGGCGCAGTCGGAAGTGCGAACGCCTTGCCCAGCGCGTGATGCACCCGGCGTTCATCGACCGGCGTCAGCTCGAGCAGGTTAGTGACCACATCGAGGCCGTACAGCACTTGGCGCGCGATGGCCTCATCCACTTGCGTCGCGGTCGCGATGTGCTCTTCGATCAGCGTCTCCCTCAGTTCCATGCCACTCCGAGTCGGGGCAGCATAACCCAGCGCCGCCTAGTTGACGAGGAACCACTTGACCCCGGGTTTGATCTCCAGGTGCCAGTGATCAGCGTGTGCCTCATCGTAGTGTGGCGACAGCATGTAGTGGAAAATGCGATGATCGGCGACCTCACACAGGATGCTGACGAGCTCGCGCCCGCGCCGACTGAGCAGCCTACGAGCACTTTCGCCGCAGGTCTTCGCGCCGATCTGACCCGGCCAGTGCGGTCCGACGCTGAGCCACTCACCGTCCTTCTTGCGAACGGCCCCGATATCGATCGCGAGGCCGCCCGGATGCCGAAACTGCGGCTTGTCGCCGAGCTCCGTTGGCATGCGGTACATCGTGAAGTGCAACACCTCGGCGACATCATGCTGCGCTAGGATCCGGCACAAATCGTCGAGCGCTAGGGCCAGCCGAGCGTCCAGAATGTTGTAGATAGTGGTGCTCCACTCTGCCTCCGGGAGGGTGGACTGAATGCTGATCCCCTGAACCTTTCCCGTGAGTCGGATAGGTGCGCGGACCCCGCGTACCGCCTCCTGCACGCGGAGATGCGGGATCCGCCTGTTCGCCAGCGCCTCGAACGCCTCGGTGTTGGTCATGTTTGCGTAGCGAGACGCGGGCGCGGTGTCGCTGTCAGCGGCGTCGGGGAGTTCGAGGAATTTGCTATTGGCGCGTGCGCTTGCCGGGAACAAGCACGCTAGCGCAAGCGTCATGAGTACGCACTGCCGGCGGAGTTGTGTGTGGCGGCCAGACACGGGGCTCGAATGTAGCTTCGCTGGGGGAAAAGAAAAGTTTTCGGTCGCGTCCTCAGGCCGGGGTCACTTTGGTGCCGCCAACCAGGCTGGCCGGGAGCTCAAGAAGCGTGCGAGCAGAGGACTCAGCATCGCGCTGGACGTACAGGCGACCTCCGTGGTTCGCGACGATTCCTTGGCTGATCGCCCAGCCGAGATTTGAGCGGACCCACGGGTATTCAGCCGGGGAGAACTGCGTAGTGCTATCCCCCTCCCGTGGATCTTGGATTCCGCTAACTGGATCACTGACCTCGACTTGTACCCAAGTTTTGCCGCCGCTTTGAATCGCTCTTGCGGCTACCAGGATGCGCTTGTCAGGGTGGCCCTTGGGGTAGCGGTCGACCAGCGCATCGCGGCTGTTACTGAGCAGGTTCACTAGGACTTGTTGGAGCTGCTGCAACTGGAACGACACGGTCGGAAGGTCAGCGTCGATCTGTGCAGCTAGCTGAATGTCCTCCCGGAAGAGCAGGTTTCTTGTCAAGCTGAAGACGTTGCTCAGCACAACGGGTAGACGGATGTTGCTCGGCTGTCCCGCGTCCGCCTGCGCAAACTCAAGAGTCGCCTTGACGAGGTTCGCAACGCGCATGGTCTCTTTGACGATTTCTGCGCTGAAGTCTCGGATTTGCGGGTCCGAGCTCATCGAACCAATTAATTCAGCGTAATTGACTATCCCCTGGATAGGGTTATTGATCTCGTGGGCGATGCCGCCCGCCAGTTTGCTGAACGCGTCCATCCGCTGGTGCTTGCGCAGGGACTCTTCTTCGCCCCGCGCGAGCACTCGGACGGGTTCTAGGCTGAGGTTTGGGGAGACCTCAGCCTGGACGCACAAATCGGAGAGCTCACGCTCGCTTGCGGCGATTTGCGCTTGGAGCTGAGCTATTCTCTCGGCGCGCCCAGGGATGGTAGTCATGGCAGGTCGGCAGTATACGGTTGACGCGCCGTTTTCCAAGCGGCAGCAGTCACATTCGCTGACGGCCGCCTATGCCGCTTGCTTCTGCCCTGGCTTGGCGTCGCCCTTGGCGACTGCCTTTTGCGCGGTGGCCTTCCCAAGGTCGCTTTTTGAGGTCTCCCCTTTTGCGGGTTCGGCCTTCGCTGGCTCGGCCTTTGCTGGTGCGGAGTGATTAGGCTCGAGCTTCACTGGCTCAGCGGCGACCTCCGGCCCTCCTGCTGACCGCGGGTTCTGTACCCCCATCAACCCGGCGAGCCTGGAGTGGAGGGCTGGCGCTTCGAGTAGCGCAGCTCGGGCGTTTTCTCGGCCTTGGCCCAGTGCGCGGTTCTCGAACGTGTAATAGGCACCGTTCTTCGTCACCAGGCCAGCCTCGACCGCCAGGTCCAGAAGGTCCGTGGTCACGTCAATGCCGGTTCCCCAACGAATGTCGAACTCTGCCTCCGCGAATGGTCGAGCGCACTTGTTCTTCACGACCTTGACTCGCGTGCGATTGCCAACCGTTTCCTCACCGACAGAGACTTTGCCGACGCGGCGTACGTCGAGCCGGACGCTCGCGTAGAATTTGAGCGCGTTTCCGCCGGTAGTGGTCTCTGGGTTTCCGAAGGTGACCCCGATCTTCTGACGGAGCTGATTGATGAAGATGAAGGTGGTGTTCGTCTTGTGACTGATCGCCGTGAGCTTGCGGAGGGCTTGACTCATCAATCTGGCCTGCAGGCCCATGTGAGCGTCGCCCATGTCGCCCTCGATCTCGGCGCGAGGGACGAGCGCGGCCACTGAGTCGATCACCACCAAGTCGATGGCGCCGCTCTTGGTGAGTACCTCAGCGATGTCGAGCGCTTGCTCCCCGCAGTCCGGCTGAGACACGAGGAGACTCGCTGTGTCCACTCCGAGCGCCTTCGCGTAGCGCGTGTCGAAGGCGTGTTCGGCGTCGATGAACGCGGCGACACCGCCCTGCGCCTGGACCTCAGCGATGGCGTGTAGCGTGAGCGTTGTCTTGCCGCTAGACTCAGGGCCGTAGATCTCGACAATCCGTCCGCGCGGATAGCCGCCTATCCCAAGCGCCCGGTCGAGCGAGACGGAGCCGCTTGGGACCGAAGAGATGTTCTCGACGGCGCCGTTTTCAAGATACATTATCGCGCCCTTGCCGAAAGCTTTCTCGATTTCTGTGACGACTTGAGCGACGGCTTTGCCAGCCGGTTCCAGCTTAGGGTTATTCTTGGGGTCACTAGGTGTGGTGCGTTCTTTTTGTGTCATCGCGTTTTCTCCTGAACTGCGCGGCGAAATGCCGCGGAAATGTTGCGGGTTTTACAAGTGTTTATGGTTGGTAACTCGCTTGCCCGCCCCGGCCTTGCTCAAGCAGCCGGCCTTGCAGTGCCTCGTGAACATGGCGTTCGCCGACTCGTGACTCTTGCTCGAGATCGGCGATCGTTCGCGCCACCCGAAGCACCTTGCCGTGGGCGCGCGCGCTCAGAGCAAGCTGCAGCGCGGCGCGATCGAGCAGTAACTGCGCTTTGTTCGTGAGCTGCAAGACCTGATCGAACTCCGAAACGAGCAGCTCAGAGTTCGTGCGCCCTTGAGTCACACCCGCTCGCTGGCGGCCTAGCTGAAGTTCGCGTGCGGCGAGCACCCGCGCCTGGATCTGTTCGGTCGTCTCACCTGGGTGAGCGCTGGAGAGCGCGCGTAGGTC
>JBDKJZ010000394.1:0-5759 GCA_039796375.1 Pseudomonadota bacterium | reverse complement strand
AAGGTAGCCTTACCCTCGGCAGCCCCAGCCTCAGAGCCCACCGCTGTCGTAGACGCAAAGGTGCGCGCGCAATTGGTCTCCTTCGATTGTTTCTCGGCGGATTCTGACAAGCGCACCCAATCGCTGCGCCAGTGGAGCTCTGGAGGGCCCGACGGGGCCGCCTGGAACATCGACTCGGCGGCGCTCGTGTGCGAGCTGTCGCTCCGTGCGCCCTGCGGCGGCGTCGCTCAATTGCGCGTGCTCGGAAACCGCGCGCCCCTCTTCTCGCAGGAGTGGCCGGTCTCTGTGGGCACGAACCAGCTCACGTTTGAAGTGCCGAGCAACACGTGGACAACAGCACCATACGCTGACAGTACAGAAGGTAGCAGCTGGCTGCCTACGTCCATACGCTGACAGTACAGAAGGTAGCAGCTGGCTGCCCACGTCCATACGCTGACAGTACGAACTGTAGCAGCTGGCTGCCTGCGTCCATACGCTGACAGTACGAACTGTAGCAGCTGGCTGCCTGCGTCCATACGCTAACAGTACGTGAAGGACCTGGCACATAGGTAACAGATCAGACCGGTCACATAGGTGACAGGTTCAAAGTGTTTCCTTCTTCTGATTCCTCTTCGCTTTCGTCAATTTCCTGGGTGTAACCCATCAGCCCAGGCTCATCGGTTACACCGTGCTTACCACGAATGGTAACACTTTTGGTGGTGTTGAAGAGCACATCGAGCGTTCCGATGTGGAAGTCCAAGAAGTAGAGCTCAAAGAACCGTCGCTCGTCGTCGAGTGGTTCAAGCAGCACTGTCTCGCCAGCCAGGGCTTTGGAGATGAAGATATGATCACTCCTAAAAACCAGCGCCCCACCCTGGTTTATCTTTCTTGTTTCCGTCCCATCGGGATAACTCACGACTGGGGTCACAAACGGGCCTCGCGGGTTTGGGGCGTAGTGAGCAGCAGGGACATCGTCACCTAAGGCTTCGTGGGGGCGCTCTTGGTTGTAGATCTCTATGAACGTGTCAAAGGCGATCTGCTGAAGCTTCCGATTGAGTTTCGGAGGCTTGGCGGTCTCCTGTTTGAGCGTGCGGTGCATTCGCTCATGGCGGCCATTCTGCTCTGGGTGACCTGGCTCAATCCGCTCTGGAAGAATACCCAACTTAAGCCACCAGATCGCTAGTTGCGATAGCCCGGAAAGCGCGCGCGAGGCGAAAGGAGACCCGTTGTCAGAACGAATTCGAGCGGGTAAGCCGTACGTCTCGAAGGCTGCTTCGAAGCTACTACGCACACATTCGAAGTTGGTCTTCTCGACGGCCCTGCACATGAGCAGATACCGGCTCCAATCGTCGGTTATCGTGAGCGGGTCGCAGCGCTCCCCATCTCGAGTCCGAAACCAACCCTTGAAGTCCACGTTCCACCGTTCATTTGGCTGAGTGGATGGCAGGAATACTCCATCGTAGATCGGAACACGGCGACGGCGACGGCGGGCCTCCACCAAGCCCGCCTGCTTGAGCAACGCGCCAATGGTGCTCGACGCCGGCCAGAAGGTGTCGGGACTCTCTCGACGCAAAGCAGCCCGTAGCTTGCGAGGCCCCCAAGTTGGGTATGCCTCCCGCTTGGCCAGAATGATTCGCACCATCGATTCCGGGACCGCATTGGCGTGGGACAGGCGTGCTCGGGAACGGTCCGCGAGCGCGCCTGGTCCTTCGATCTCGTAGCGCTGGACGAGCTTGTACCCTGTCTTCCTACTAATCCCGTAGCGTCGACATAGCTCCGCGAATGGCTCCTTTTTCTCGCGCGCTGCCGCTACAAACCTAAGTCTCTCATCCATCACACAGGTCGCTTTCCAGGGCATCGATTCTCGATGCCCCAAAGTGTCACCTATGTGCCCGGTCTAAAGTGTTACCCATGTGCCCGGTTTGAACCTACGGACGATCTCAACTGGGTGCTCCCCTGAGAGCAACCGTCGCCGCAACACTCTGCGCTGGGTGAATGGGGTGGGGTAGCTGGGCCGAGCATGCACCAGCTACCCCAAGTCAGCGCGACCTCCCCCAACACAACGCCCATAACGGGGCCTTACCTGCCCGGCTTCGGTATTGGGGGCCCAGGTTCCTTTAACCCCGATCCTGCAAATTGGTTGCCGTTGCGGTATCGCGGAGATTCTCGTGTTTGACCGCGCGCTCACGGACGTCGAAATCACGCAGGTTCAAAGCTACCTCGGGCTAACCGCACGTCGTGGCATCGGAGTCGCGCACTTCGCCTTCCCATTCCCTTCCCGAGGACGCTCCCTCGCGCCAGGAACCGCACTCCTTGGGTCGGACGCCCAGAAGACAGCCTCGACCAAGTCGTCCTCGCAATCGAAACAACAATGAACCGGCTGCTTCCGGACCAACGCGGAGCTGACATAGAAGCTGAGCGGGGGCGAGGTCTTGGCCTCCTTAAGTTCACCAATCGCTACGGCGATCTCTTCGCCGTCGAGGGTGAAAAGAAGATCGTGGTGACTCACACGAATGCAGTCGAACACGCCGTCGAAGTTGGGTTCCCGGGCGCACTGCTCAGGGCCCATCGCGAGCGTGAGGGGACGAAGTGAAGTCGCTAGTGACGTCCACTCGTCGCCGTGAATACCGCCCAAGAGAGGGTCGCCGACCGCGTGTCGTAGTCCCAATGCGGGACTGCCTTTGGGAGCACTCGCCGGCGACTAGCGCGAGTTCCAGCGGGTCCAGGACTCCAAGTACCATCGGTCATCGGTGTCGCGAACAGCTCAGCGCGGCGCCCGTCGGGAGCCGTGCAGCGCACGACGTAGTGACCGTAGGCTTTTGCCGGTTCGTAGCGGTGGATCGCACCGGCACGATTGGGAGATCGCACCACCTACTCGAGCCAGTCGCGGGGCGGGTTGAGGTCAAGGCGCATACTCGCAGTTGTGCTTCCTTCCCGCCTCTCCACGGCCTTATTGGGCTGGAAGCCCAGTCGGGTGTAGAAGCCAAGGGAGCTCTCGTAGGCGTCCACCGTCAAAAGACGGCATCCGACGCTCGACTGCATCCCGAGCCCTAACGCGTGAGCCAGCCGCATGAGGAACGTCCCCGCACCGGTCTTCTGCCGCTCCCTTGAGACCGCGAGACGCGCGACCTTCAGAGCAGGAACAACTTGAGGATGGCTAAACCCTAACTTCGGGCGAAGCTGACGCCTCTCCCCAGTACCGAGAACTACGGCATCGGCGCACAACGTGACGTACCCGATCAGAATCCCTGATTCCCCTGTAGGTGTTCGAAGCGTCGCGAGGTACGTCGTGGCGATCCCAAGCTCTTGGTAGTCCCACGCGTTCTCCGCCAGGAAACTGTCTAAACCATCGTCTCCGCAACGGAACGGCGGCACCTCACACGTAAGCTGGTGGGCTTTTAGCTCAAACCTCCGCGTGCTCGCCAACTAGGTGTTCCTTGGACGCTCGCTGCGGTTTCGGGGGCGGACTGGCAACCAAAACGCGGTCCAACCAAGCCGCCGCCTGTTTCTTGCGCAGTTCTAGACCGGGGTGCTTGACCGCCAACTCGACGCGCAAGCGCTCCGCATCTTCGGGCGTTAGGATCGGGGTAGGTTCAATAGGACAAGACATGGTTTTTCTCCAAAGGTCGCTTCCGTCCGGCTTCAAAGCTAGCACGAGCGACGTGCATTGTACGCACAGGGGGCGCAAGAACACCTGTTCGGCCCGTAGACCCACTGTGCCAAAACGGAAGCGAGTAGGCGATTTAAGCGGCCCTCTGATGCCAGCGCGACAAAGCAAAATCCGCGGAAATCGGGCAAAATTGGACCGCTTAAATGTCAACCCAAAGTCAGAGATGTCCGCTTCTCTGCAAAGTGACCGATCAGCGACGCCGGGATGCGCAGCGGGCAGGAAACGTGCGGGGGTTAACCCAGCGCCTTCTTGAAAGCGGCGGGCGTCATGGCGAGGCGCTCGAAGGCCCAGGCGAGGTAGGCTTGCGGCCGGGACTCCCTGTGCTCGACAGGTGGCAATGATGCCGAGCAGCACGCAGGCGCGGTGTGCACCCTCGGTGCTGCCAGCGAAGAGCATGTTGAGCCGGAGCTTGGCGACATTTTGGAACTCGCGCTCGGTCGGTGAGCTATCGATCGGCACGAGCGGATCCTCAGTGAAACGGAAGAGCGAGTCGCTGTGGTTGTCGATGGGCCGCCACCTTGCACTTAGCGTCGCGCGTCGATATGCTTGTTTTTGTACCGAAACAACTGTTCATCCGCCGTGAGCAGAGGGATACGCTCCACCATCGATTGTGCGATGATCAGTCGATCAAACGGATCGCGGTGGTGCCAAGGAAGCTCCGCGACCTGATACGCATGATGCGAGCTCACCGGCAACTCGCGCACGCGCATCCGGTCGAGCAGAGGCGGAAGATAGGCACGCGGAGGCGAGGGCAACTGCAGTTTGTTCAACGAGTACTTGACCGCGATCTCAAACAGACTCGCCGTCGACAGGAACAGTTCGTTGTCGATGCCGTCTAGGAGGTGAGAGGCCTTCTTCCCGAGCCGCTGCGGCTCCGCGATCATCCAAAGCAGACAGTGCGTATCGAGCAGGATCTTCACGATCAGAACTCATCCAACAAGGTTTTGTTGAAATCGTCGGGGACTGAGAACGCGCCGAGATCGAGCCCCAAGCGCGAGCGTCCGTGCTCGGACTGAATCGGAACCAACCGCGCTATTGGGACGCCTGCTTGCGCGATGATGATCTCTTCACCACTTCGTGCGCGCTTGAGGAGTTCGGACAGCTTGGTTTTTGCCTCGTAGGTGTTCACCGTCGCCATTGGACTAGACTAACACGCCCCCTAATCTGGTCAACACTCCCGGCTGAAGCTTGGCGTGATCAATTTTTGAGGCCTTGCGTCGCGCGCCCTGACCGAAGCGGGGAAAAGCGCTCGTTTGGGCGGCGATTCATTGCGCGGGTTGTGATATATCTGAGGCGCGTGCCTGAGAATCCCCATTACGTCGAACAGGAGCTCGCCTTGCGCGTTGCAGCTGCCTACGACGACAATGGCGTAGACCGCTCGCTGGTGCGGGCTAGCTTGGCGTTGACCCCGACCGAGCGCCTCGCGCGTCTAGAGGACTTTCTCGAAATGGTAGCGGCGTTCCGTCGCGTTGAGCATGAGTCAGCTGAAGCGAATTCTTGACGTACTCGTGGACCACGACGTGGAGTTCATCGTCGTGGGTGGACTTGCAGCCGTGCTCCAGGGCGCGCCGGTGACGACGCAGGACGTTGACATCGTTTATGGCTTGTCTGAGGCAAATCAGGGACGACTACTGGCGGCTCTTGAAGTCCTGGGAGCCGTCTTCCGGGGGGACGCTCGGCGGTTGTCACCCAACCTGTCCCATTTGGCGTCCCGTGGGCATAAGCTACTGACCACCCGCTACGGTGATCTGGATTGCCTCGGCGCGATTGAAGAAGCAACCACGCATGAGGAGCTGTTGCCGCATGCGGAGTGGATGCAACTGGGCGACCGGCAGCTCCGCGTGCTCTCCTTGGCACGTTTGATTCGGGTCAAAGAGCAGCTCACTCGGCCCAAGGACAAGCTGATGCTCCTGCAACTACAAGCCACGTTCGACGAGCGTCAAAAGAAAGCTCCCTAGCGGTATCGTCAGCAGAAAGCGCCCTGCGTGGGGGGAACCCGAAAGCGACGCGCAAGGCGCCGCGCCTGATCGACGGGGAAGTGGTTGCTTCACCTCATGCGGGGGTAGTCGCGCAGAATCTAGGGAAGTTCGGCCTGACATATTCGGGCTTG